>JAUSOJ010000032.1 GCA_030656195.1 Lutibacter sp. | reverse complement strand
AATTGATGAATTATTCGATCAGTTAGTTTTTCTTTTTTCCACAAAAAACCAACCTGCAAAAATAATCAAAAGCAATCCGTACGAAATTAAAGTGATTGTGTTTCCTTGTTTAACAACAGTTGGTTCAAATTTAAATTCGATTTTATGGGTTCCTTTTGGAATCTCCAATCCACGCAACACAAAGTTAACGCGGTAATGCGGTGTTAAATTTCCATCAATATAGGCATTCCATCCATCCTTATAAAAGATTTCAGAAAACACAGCAAACTGATTTGTGGCTGCATTAAAATCGTAAACCAAATTGTTTAACGCATAAGAGGTCAGTTGAATCGTTGCTGTTGAATCTTTTGGATAATTGGTTTTAAATCCTTCGGAAACAAATCTTTTGTCGATAACAGCTTCCGTTTTTGTTTTTAAACTGTCCAAAGCCAATATTTCTTCATTTGCATTGTCAACAATTTTAACGGTATTTACCAGCCAGGCATTTCCATTGGGTTCAGGATTTTGCTGCACTGTTTCTCGTCTGCTTCCATCTTCAAAAACAAAGTATTTGGTGTTCAGCATATTTAAGACTTCAATGTTATTTTTGGAGATATGAAAATCGAACAATTCTTGATACCGCTCCATCTTTGCGGCGTGATAACCGCCAATTGAATTGTGAAAATAGGAAGTGCTGCCATCGTTCATTGGGTCAACTATAAAATTGGCAACCCTGTAATGACTTTTATCTTTAAGAATTTCACGGTCAATTTCCGAAGCCACAAACGGTTTGTCAATTTCCCTGGCATTTTGGAAATCGGCATTGTTTACATAGCGTTTATCCACCGAAACCAAATCGAACAAAATCACTGCGCCTAATATAATCAAGGCATAATTTTGATTCAATTTTTCTTTAACGAACAACCACAAAATTCCTGCGGAAATCGTCACAAAAACAAGTGTCCTAAAACTATCGGAAAAGAAAATCGCTTTTCTGTCGGCTATAATTACCTCCAAAAATCCCGGCAACATTTTATCATAGCTTGCATCTCTCAAACCTTCAAAATCGAAAAGACTTGTGCCAAACAAGGTGAATATAAGTGCAATTCCGCCCGTAATAAAAAAGCTGTTTTTTAACGCTTTCAATTTAATTTCTGCAGTATTTGTATTTGCAAAAAATTCTTTCAAGGCCAATATTCCCAATAATGGAATTGCCAACTCTGCGAGAACCTGAATAGAAGAAACCGCCCTGAATTTATTGTACATCGGAACATAATCAATAAAAAAGTCGGTTAAAAAATTAAGATTTTTCCCCCAGCTTAGCAATATTGAAAACACAACAACGCCCACCAACCAATTTTTTAATTTTCCTTTTACCAAAAAAGTTCCAAGAAAAAACAAAAACACCAACACGGCACCAATATAGGCCGGCGCTTCCACAATAGGCTGTTTTCCCCAATACATCGGAGCATATTCAGAAAATTCTTTGGCTTGTCTTGGCTCTGTCTTGTCTTTTAAAAAGTTGTAAATATTGGAATCCAATCCCACATTTTCATAATTTCCGCCGCCCATAAAACGGGGAATAAACAAATTGAATGTTTCCGGAATTCCATAACTGTAATCGGTAATATATTCTTTTGACAATCCGCTGGAAGCTTCTTTCGGAGATCCATCAGGATTGATGGTAAGTTCGCTTTTTCCTCTTGTGCTGTGCGAAACATATTCTTTAGTTGCCAATAAACTGGTGGCATTTGTACCAATCGCCAACACAACAGCCACCACTAAAATGGCAATACTTTTAAAAAACGCAGGCAATTGTTTTTCTTTAAACGCCTCAATTAAATAGAAAACACCCAAAATTAACACTGCAAAAAACAAATAATAAGTCATTTGAGGGTGGCTTGCTTTTATTTCCAGCGACATAGCGACGGCAGTGAGTAAAAAACCCCACAAATAATTGCGTTGCAGCACCATTAAAATACCCGCCAAAACCAATGGCATATAGGCAATTGCGTGCGCTTTTGAGTTGTGGCCAACACCAAGGATTATTATTAAATAGGTAGAAAATCCGAAGGCCAAAGCGCCCAAAATGGCCAGTTTATATTCCACTTTTAAAACAGTCAGCAAAACAAAAAAGCCCAAGAAATACAAAAATAAATAATCGGCAGGTCTTGGTAAAAATCGCAAAAAACCATCTAATTTTTTAACATAATCATTTGGATATAAAACACTTAAATTATAAGTTGGCATTCCTCCAAAAGCAGCATTGGTCCAATACGGTTCGGCATCATTTTCTGCGCGAAAATCATTGATTGATTTCGCCATTCCCGTAAATTGCCTGATGTCATTTTGAAATATTTTTTTTCCTTCAAGAATCGGAGAAAAATAGACGACAGACACTAAAATAAAAGTTGCAATGGCAATTAAGTAAGGAACCGCTTTTTTGATGGGTAAATTCATTTATTTATCGTCTTTAACTTCTTCATAATCAACATAGTCTCCTATATCTTTATTTCCTTCTTTATAGTCCGAAGGCTTTTTGGCAATCACTGTTTCACCAACTTTACCGGTTGTGTTTTGTTGTTGGTTATTAAATTGCTGTTGTTGGTCTCTCATTTTTTTCTCCACATTGTTAATAATTTTCCCCACAAACAATGGCAAAATATACCTTCCAATAAATTTAATAGCATAATATATAATTACTATAATCGCTAACGTTCTTAAAAATCCCATTTCATCGAGTTTAAATAAACTCCAAAAATAACAATTTGAGAGGAACTAAAACGTTTAATTATATAAAATCTTATCTTTGACACATCAAACATTTTGTACTATGAAAAACACACTGTTTTTAGTTCTCTTTTTCGCGAATTTTCAGCTGATAACTGCCCAATACACCGAAATTATCAACTCAAAAAGACCTGGTTTTTCTGAAAGTCCTTATGGTGTTGGCACCAACGTTTATCAGTTTGAAAGCGGTATGTTTTATAACAGCAGCGATGATAAAAGTCTTGGTGCAAAAGCGAAAACTTTGGGTGGCGAATTGTTTTTTAGGGTGGGGAAATTTAAAGAACGTTTGGAATTTAACGCCAATGTGGCTTACCAACGCGATGAAGTCAATAACTTTCCAAACCCAAATTATCATATAAAAGGAATAAGCGACCTTACCGTTGGCGCAAAATATTTGTTTTACCAACAAGAATTTACTGACAAGTCTAAAGAAATTCGCAGCTGGAAACGCAGAACGGCTTTTGACAAAAAGCGTTTAATTCCATCTGTTGGGGTTTACGGCGGAGCGCACTTAAACTTTTTGGGAAAAGATTATAAAAGCGATGAAGGAATTAGCTATAAAGGCGCTCTTTTGCTGCAAAATGATTTTTCGGATCGCTTGATTTTATTGACAAACTTAATTGCCGACAATATCACTTCAGAAGATAAATATTACTCGTATATTGTGACAATGACCTATGCCATCAATCAAAATTGGTCTTATTTTATTGAAAATCAAGGGAAATATTACAACGATTTTTCACCAAATTATCAGTTCGGAACAGGCATCGCCTATTTGGTGACCGAAAATTTGCAAGTGGACGCTTCAGCAAGAACCAATTTTTTTGATGATTATTCCTATGTGTACGCCACAGCCGGATTTGCCTGGAGATTGGATCGCCACAAGGACGCATTTGTCTATAAAAATGCACCTCAAGAAACCATGTCGAAAACACCAAACAGAAAAGGATTTTTTTCCAGAATATTTAAGAAAAACCGTAACTAATATCATTCAATTTCTATGATTACACTGCAAGAAATGACGTCAAAAAAGGAAATGAGGGCTTTTGTTGAGTTTCCTTTTAAATTATATAAAAACAATCCTTATTGGGTTCCTCCTATTATTAATGATGAAATTGAATCTTTTGACAAGACCAAAAATCCGGTATTTCAACACGCTGAAGCGCGTTTTTTTGTTGCGTTAAAAAACAATGAAATCGTTGGAAGAATCGCCGCAATCATTAACCATCTTGAAATTAATGAACAACAGGTAAAAAAAATGCGTTTTGGCTGGTTCGATTTTATTGATGACCACGAAGTTTCAAAAATATTATTGGACAAGGTTGAAGAAATTGGCAAACAACATAAACTGGAATATATGGAAGGGCCACTGGGCTTTTCAAACTTAGATAAAGTGGGCGTTTTAACCGAAGGTTTCGAGCATATTGGCTCCATGATTACCTGGTATAATTATCCATATTACCAAGAACATTTAGAAAAACTGGGGTTTGTTGTCGAAAAAGAGTACAACGAAAGCAAATTCCCGTTTAGCAATGTAAAAACCGAATTTTTCATGAAAGCAAGTGAAATCATAAAAAAACGGTACCAATATCAGGCGCTTAATTTCTCAAAAACCAGCGAAATTTTGCCTTATGTGGATGAAATGTTCGATTTGTTCAACGAAAGTTATGCTTCGTTGTCATCATTCGTTCCCATATCCGACGTTCAAAAAGATTATTTTAAAAAGAAATTCATTCCATTTATCAATCCTGAATTGATTGTTTTTGTGGTTGATAAAGAAGGAAAACTGGTTGCGTTTGCCATTACCATGCCTTCATTTTCTGAAGCTTTGCAAAAATCAAAAGGCAAATTATTTCCATTTGGTATTTTTCACTTATTAAAAGCGAAAAAAAACAGCAAAGAAATTCTTTTCTATTTAATTGGCGTTCATCCAACCCATCAAAACAAAGGTGTTCATGCCATCATTTTTGAAGAATTTTACAAAACATACACCAAAAAAGGAATTATAAACTGTTATAGAACGCCCGAACTTTCAACAAATAAGGCAGCTGCGGCACTTTGGAAAAATTTTGATCCGTTTGTTTACAAAAGACGATGCACCTTCAGAAAAGATTTATAATGCAATTATTTTACAACCCAGAAATTACTGCCAACACCAAACAGTTTTCTTTTGATAAAATTGAAAGCCGTCATATTGTGCGGGTTTTACGGAAAAAAGAAGGCGATAAAATTTTTATCACAAACGGCTTAGGTCAATTATTTACATCTGAAATATTGCTTGCCAACGACAAAAAATGTTTGGTCAATATTGTGGGTTTTAAAACCCAAGAAAACGACCGAAATTATTATTTGCACATCGCCATTGCGCCCACAAAACTAAACGACCGTTTTGAGTGGTTTTTGGAAAAGGCAACCGAAATTGGCATTGACGAAATTACGCCAATTATTTGCGAACATTCTGAACGTAAAGAACTTAAAACAGAAAGAATGGAGAAAATAATTCATTCTGCGGCAAAACAATCACTCAAATTTCATTTCCCAAAATTGAATGAACCCATCACATTTAATGCGTTTATGCAAACCAATTTCAGCGGACAATTGTTTATCGCACATTGCGAGGAAACCAGCAAAAAATCGTTGAAATCGGAATTAAAACCTGACCTAAAAACTACCGTACTAATTGGACCGGAAGGCGATTTTTCTTCCAAAGAAATTCAACAAAGTTTGGACAATAACTTTATTCCTGTATCTTTGGGAAAAAGCCGTTTGCGTACTGAAACTGCAGGTTTGGTTGCAGTTCACAGCGTGGCATTTGTAAATGAATGAAATTAATGGTTGCAGTTCCGAACTTACAAACTTTTTTTCACGCACTTAAATTAAAAGTGGCGCTTGTGACTTTTGTCATTTTAATTTTTCCTTTTGCCAATATTTCTGCACAACAAGTCGCTATATTAAAATACAACGGCGGCGGCGATTGGTATGCAAATCCGACTGCCTTGCCAAATCTCATTAAATTTTGCAACAAAAATATCAAAACATCCATCAAAGAAAATCCGGAAACGGTTGAAGTAAACAGCGTTGCCATTTTTAATTATCCCATTGTTTTTATGACCGGCCATGGAAATGTCAGCTTTTCTGATAACGATATTGAAAATTTAAAAAATTATCTGATTTCTGGCGGATTTTTGCATATATCCGACAATTACGGACTCGACACCTATGTGAGAAGAGAAATGAAAAAAGTGTTTCCAACCCTCGATTTTCAAGAAATTCCTTACAATCATCCCATTTATCACCAAACCTTTAGTTTTGAAAATGGCTGCCCTAAAATTCATGAGCACGACAACAAACAAGCGCAAGGTTTTGGGTTATTTTATGAAGGAAGATTGGTTTGTTTTTACGATTATGAATCGGATTTAAGCGATGGTTGGGAAGATGAAGAAGTGCACGGAGATCCTTATGAAATTCGTGAAAAAGCCTTAAAGATGGGCGCAAATATTGTTGAATACGCCTTTAAAAACTAAGATGCCAGAAAATTTAGATTCCTTAAAAATAAATTTTGATACCGAAGGACTTTGGGTGCTTAACATCACTTTGGCCATTATTATGTTTGGCGTGGCGCTTGGCATTACTATGGACGATTTTAAACGTTTATTTAAAAATCCAAAAATTTTATTGACTGGGGTTATTTCGCAATTTATTTTATTGCCTCTGGTCACTTTCATTTTTATAAAATTGGTGAATCCAATGCCGAGCATTGCATTGGGAATGATGATGGTCGCTTCTTGTCCGGGAGGAAATATTTCAAATTTTATGACCCAAATGGCAAAGGGAAATTCGGCATTGTCCATTAGTTTAACCGCTTTTTCAACCTTGGTTTGTTTGGTGATGACACCCTTTAATCTATATTTTTACGGGAATTTATATGCACCAACCGCTGCAATTCTTCAAACCATTGAATTAAACCCTTGGGAATTGGTGAAATTAGTGACCCTAATTTTGGGAATTCCGCTGATCCTTGGAATGTGGGTAAGAAAATCGAAACCCGATTTGTCGGAAAAATTGGCCAAGATTCTAAAACCAATTTCACTGGTTATTTTTATGCTTTTCATCGTTATTGCCTTCTATGAAAATCTTGATATTTTTATAAATTACATTGAATATGTCTTGATTTTAGTTATTGCACATAATATATTGGCGCTGGCAACCGGATTTTATTTTGCCAAATTGATGAAACTTACCTTTACAGATCAAAAAACGCTGGCCATAGAAACAGGAATTCAAAACTCCGGTTTGGGATTGTTGCTTATTTTTAGTTTCTTTAATGGATTGGGAGGAATGGCTTTGTTGGTCGCTTTTTGGGCTATTTGGGATATTTTTTCAGGATTGGCGCTGGCAGGTTATTGGTCTAAACAAAAAACATCGGCATAGATTTGAAAAACCTTTGGTATCATAGCATTAGAATTTATGTGAAGATTGGATTGTTCTTTTTATTTAAAAAGATTTCTGTTTACGGCAAAGAGAATATTCCCGAAAAAGGGGCGGTAATCTTTATTGGAAATCACCAAAATGCCTTAATTGACGCCATTTTAGTGCCAACCACCAACAACAGAAAAAGTCATTTTTTAACAAGAGCAAGCGCCTTTAAAATTGGTTTTGTCAGTAAAATATTACAATCGCTAAATATGATTCCGGTATTTAGGGTGAGAGACGGTTTTCGCACCATGGAAAAGAATTTTGAAGTTTTTGATCAATGCATAGAAATTTTGAAACTTGAAAAAGCAATTCAAATTTTTGCCGAAGGAGAGCACCATTTGCAACGCCGAATAATTCCGCTAAAAAAAGGATTTGCTCGCATTATTTTAGGCACGCTTCAAAAATATCCCGAATTGCCCATTTACATTGTACCTATTGGCATTAATTACGATTCTCATTTGAATTTTCCTTCAAGCACTTCCATTTATTATGGAAAACCAATACTTGCCAATCAATTTGTAGATGCTAAAAACCCCGATTTAAAATTTAAGGAAATCACAAATAAAGTTTCAAACGCTTTAAAATATTTAACGCTTCACGTGGAAGATTCGGCAAATTATGATGAAATTATTGTGAAATTGGAAGCGTTGAAAGTTGATTATCTAAATCCGTTTGAAGCCAATAAACTTGTTGAAAGCATAGAAACAACTTCTTCAAAAACAGTTGTAAAAAAAGAAAACAGCAATTGGTTTGCGCCTTTCCATATGCTAGCCAAAATAAACAGTGTTTTTCCATTGCTCATTTGGAAATACATCAAACCAAAAATTCAGGACATTGTTTTTACAAATACGTACAGATTTGCGCTCATTACAACGCTTTTTCCTTTATTTTATTTAATCCAAACTGCAATTATCTATCTTATTTTTGATATAAGAATTGCGATAATTTACCTTTTGTCCAGTATTTTACTTGGAATTATTTCGGCAAAAACAATGACTGTTAGTCGATAATTGCATCTTGTATCAACTGCTGAATTTCGGTTCTGACATTGTATTTCACCAAGTCCATATTTGCTGAAGTAGGAAAAACCCTGTTCGATAAAAACACATACACAATTTCCGATTCAGGATCGGCCCAAGTATAAGTTCCCGTAAAACCGCTATGTCCAAAACTGCTGTCGGATACACATCCGCAAGTGGCTTTTTCACTTTCTTTAATTTGTGGTTTGTCAAAACCAACACCTTTTCTTACGCCTTCACTTGCAAAATAACGGTGATTAAATTTTTCAATGGTTTCCGGCTGAAAATATCTTTTCCCGCCATAATATCCTTTTTGAAGGTACATTTGCATAATTTTGGCTAGGTCATTTGCATTGGAAAATATACCGGCATGGCCGCCAATTCCGCCTTGCATGGCTGCGCCCATATCGTGCACTTCTCCGTGCACCAGTTTATGACGATAATAGTTGTCTTTTTCAGTAGGAACTATCTCATTTTTTGAAAATTTATCCAAAGGCACATAAGTTGTTCTGTTTGCGCCCAACGACCTGTAAAAATGCAGTTGGGTAAGCACATTTAAGTCGTTTTTATAATGATGTTCAATAAATTCCTTGAAAATATAATATGGTAAATCGCTGTATTTGTATTCCTTCTTTTTAAGCAGTTCTGATTGAGCGATGATCTCAAACATTTCATCTTCATAACTGCTGAGCAAATACAAGCTATCCGTCACTTTTATGTTAAATTTATGGCTTCTTTCAGATCGGTAAAATTCGGCTGACGGCCTTTTTGTGGCACTGTCAAGGGTTTTTAAATAAAAAGGAAAATACGGTTTTAATCCGCCATAATGCGATAGCACCTCTTTCACGGTTAATTTATTTTTATTTGTTCTTCTTAACTTATGGATCAGGTTTCCTAAAGTACTGTTAAGATCCAAAATTTCGCGTTCTTCAAGTTCCATAATCAGCGGCAATGTTGCCACAATTTTTGTTATTGACGCAATATCATACAGGTCGCTGTTTATAACCGGTGTTGTCTTTTCATCAGTATGAAAACCAAAACTTTTTTGATACACCACTTTTCCTTTTCGGGCCACCAAAATTTGCATTCCCGGAGCCATTTTTAAATTTACGGCATTTTGTGCCACTAAATCAATTTTACTTAATTTTTGGCTGCTTAAACCCACATCTTCAGGAATAGAATAGCCTAAAACCCCAAGAGAATTCGACATTAATCCTTCATTTTCAGAAAATTGACCAGCGATAGAAACCGGCAATTTTCCTTTGATTTCCAAAGCGCCGAACAGCATTTGTGCTGATATTTCCTGGGCAATTTTACTGTTTTGAAAAGAAACGACAACGCCTTCTATATTTTTAAAATTTTCGAGCTGCAACAAACTGTACGGACTTGCGAAGACATTTAAAATAATGGTATTTTTTTTGGCAATTTCCTGAAGAATCTCCAACTCGCGGTTTTTAAATTTATAATCTTTCCACGGATTGTCATTTGATTTGTGATAGCCAACAATAACCAGATTATAATCTTTAAGCTGTGTCATTAAACTGTCAATATTTTCATTTGAAACCTCATCAACCTCAGCATAATTTTTTAACATATTTAAAAAATCACTATGAGCGCCATCGCCCAATTTAACATAGGCAATTTTCTTCCGCTCCAAATGTTGAATTGGAAAAATTAATGATTTATTTTTAAGCAAGGTAATGGAATTCTCCACTAAATTTCGATGAAGCAATTCATCTTCAATAGAATTTAAATCTTGCTGCAAATTCGCCAATTCAATTTTTTTGTATTTATTCAATCCAGCCCAATATTTAGCCTTTAATATTTTTCTGACCGAATAATTGATGCGTTCTTCCGAAATAATTTTTTTACTTAAAGCTACTTTAATGGTGTCTACTGCCAAAGGCACATCGGTTGGGATTAACAGCAAGTCATTGCCGGCCAGCAACGCCTCCAAGTTGATATCTCCCAATTCAGCATAATTTGATACGCCTTTCATATTTAACGCATCGGTTAAAATTAAACCCTCAAAATTTAATTTTTCCTTCAATAATTTTGAAATAACCTGATAAGATAGCGATGTTGGGCAATCTTTGTTTTCTTCCAAGCCTATCACGCTTAAATGCGCCACCATTACACTTGTTAAATTATTGTTAATGAGCGTTTTATACGGATATAATTCAATAGAATCGAGCCTTTCAAAATCAAAATCCAATATGGG
The DNA here is from genome assembly GCA_030656195.1 of Lutibacter sp. Taxonomy (GTDB): domain Bacteria; phylum Bacteroidota; class Bacteroidia; order Flavobacteriales; family Flavobacteriaceae; genus Lutibacter. Next base: position 525 of record JAUSOJ010000032.1, on the reverse strand, counting down.
CAAAGATTTGTGGGAATCAGTTGCCGTATCGCCGTGACCTGGAAAATGTTTGGCGTTGGACAGCACATTTTCGCTTTGCATTCCTTTCACAAAAGCCAATGCTTTCTGCGTTACATTTTCCCTGTTTTCACCAAAAGAGCGATTTCCAATGATTGGATTTTCGGGATTGATGTTAATATCCACCACCGGCGCAAAATTGATATGAATTCCCAATCTTTTGCAATGTTTTCCCAGTTGGGCGCCAAAATCTTCCAAAAATTTATTTTCGGAAATCGCGCCAAGTGTCATATTCCAAGGAAAACGATAAGTATCTTTTAACCGCATATCCAATCCCCATTCGCCATCAAAACCAATCAACAAAGGAATTTTTGAATTGGATTGAAAATTATTGGTTAAAATAGCTTGCTTTTCAGGCGTTCCCTGCATAAAAATCAACCCGCCAATATGATAATTTTTAATTAAACTATCAATAGAATTGCGGTGTTTTTCATCCTTATTGGAATAAGCCTGAACCATAAACAACTG
>JAUSOJ010000024.1 GCA_030656195.1 Lutibacter sp. | reverse complement strand
CAAAAAGAATATTTAAAAGCGATAAAAATAAGCGGTGACGCTTTAATTGTGCTTATTAATGATATCCTCGATTTGGCAAAAGTAGATGCAGGAAAAATGACGTTTGAGCAAATACCGTTCAAAATGTCAATATCCATATCGGCAATGCTTCATTTGTTTGAAACTAAAATTCAGGAAAAGAATTTAAAATTGGTTAAAGAATACGATGATAAAATTCCGAGTGTATTGGTTGGAGATCCTGTAAGATTGCACCAAATTATCATGAATTTGGTGAGCAATTCCGTAAAGTTTACCACAAAAGGAAAAATTACAGTCGGTGCCAAATTGCTGAGTGAAGATTATCAAAAAGTAACCATCCAATTTTCAGTGGCAGATACCGGAATTGGAATACCCGAAAATAAAATAGACCAAATTTTTGAAAACTTTCAGCAGGCATCAAGCGGAACATCGAGATTGTACGGAGGAACCGGATTGGGTCTTGCCATTGTGAAACAATTAATTGAACCGCAAGGCGGAAGCATTTCTGTAACAAGCAAAGTAAACGAAGGATCAACTTTTACCTTTACTTTAAGTTTTTTAAAAACAAAAGCTGAAGCTGAATTAGAGACGGAATTGGTGGAAATTGACACGGATATCACCAACGTAAAAGTATTGGTGGTTGAAGACATTGCACTCAATCAATTGCTGATGAGAACTTTATTGGATGATTTTGGATTTGAATGCGATATTGCCGGCAATGGAAAAATAGCCATCGAAAAATTGCAATCCAAAAAGTACGATCTTGTTTTAATGGATTTACAGATGCCGGAGATGAATGGCTTTGAAGCTACAGAATACATTCGAAATGAAATGAAATCCAAGGTTCCAATTATTGCATTAACAGCTGACGTTACCACCGTAGATTTGGCAAAATGCAAAGCAGTTGGGATGGATGATTATATTGCAAAGCCTGTTGATGAAAGGTTATTGTACACAAAAATGGTAGGTTATTTGAAAAAAACAACCACTGTAATAGAACCTGATGTGCGAGAATTGGCTAAAACCATAAAAATAAAATGTACCAATTTAAATTATTTGAATACCCGAACCAAATCCAATCGGGTGTTGATGATGGAAATGATTTCACTTTATCTGGAACAAACGCCGCCTTTAATTAACGAAATGAAACTAAGCCTTTCAAATAAAGACTGGAAATCATTGCACGCAACTGTACATAAAATAATCCCTTCTTTTTCCATCATGGGAATTAGTGTTGATTATGAAAACATGGCAAGAAAAGTCCAGGATTATGCAAGCTCACAACAACAAACTGACAATATTTCGGAAATGGTCATGAAAATTGAAGAAGTTTGCCTGCAAGCTTGCGGCGAATTAGAAATAGAATTTAATGCATTTAAAAACAATAACTAATGAATAATGGTAACAAAATAAAACTTTTTCTGGTAGATGATGATGCTGTATATTTAAAATTAATGGAAATTGAATTCCTTCAGCATGCTGATTTTGATATAGAAACGTATCCAACAGGAGAAAAATGTTTAGAGAATTTATCGCATAACCCAGATATTATTATTTTAGATTTTTACTTGGATGGTGTTGATAAAAGCGCAATGAACGGTATGGAAACATTAGACAAAATAAAAGCTATAAATCCAAATATCCCGGTTGTAATGCTTTCCTCACAAGATAAAATTGACATTGCCATCAGCTGCATGCATCACGGTGCGTTTGATTATGTGGTAAAAAGTGAAACTGCCTTTGTAAGGCTTCAAAAAATTATTACAGCCATTTTTGAATTTAAAAAAATAGAAAAACAGCTGAATTGGTATATGGACAGGATGTAATGTTAAGACAAAAAACTTGAATTTTATTCAGTCATAAAATTTATGATGCTGACAAAATTGTATTTGTAAAAGTAATAATTTATCTTATAAAATCACAAGCGTCCGTTTCTATTTAGAGCGGATTTTTTGTTTAAAAACACCCTTAAATTATTCTACAACACATCCATCAAACAGTTAAATCGCTCATAATAAACAATTAAACCTCAAAAATTAAAACATGCAAGTAGCCGTAACAAGAAAAAAGAATATATTTTCACCTGACCCTTCCAGAGTAATCGCTCGTTTTCTGCAATTAAATGATGAAAGATCAGCAGATATTATAAGACAAGTATTGGCAATGCCTGAAAAAGATGTAAATACAGCGATGAGCCAGTTATTGAGAGGTTATTCAAGGAGGCACAGAAATATTTCACGAATATTTGAGAATCATTTTAATAAACTGGCGTCTATATTTGATAAGATTGAAGTTAATGAAGAAGATCTTAGCATAAATCAGAAAGCGCTTATAGGGTCATATTTTACCCTGGAATATTCCATTGAATCAGCCGCTTTTTTTAATCCGTCTGCTATGGAACATCCTGATCAGTCAGAATTGAGAATTAACGAGAAAAGGGTAATTTTCAGTTTTCGGGCAACAGGCGAAGGACATATTTCCTCGGTGGTTTTCCGTACAGGTATTCTTGATAAAAATAATAACCTAAGTATTGAACCAGTTGGTAAAATGCTTGCCGAGGCTGATAAAATTATACAGACAATTTACGATAAAAAAAGTTTTCAGGATAAACTAATCGAAATGCAAGACCATGGAACGATCAGTCCACCTACCATTATAGATAACCCAGATGAAATGCAAGACGTTGGAAATGTGATTCCTTCTTCTGTGTTAGACAAAAAAGTTAATATACAAGATCCGCATAAAATTATTTCTTCTGATTTTATCTTAGACAAATTGGGTGATACTTTTACCTATGAAGAATTGACAATTATTCTTGAAGTAGCAATTACAGACATCAAAACTTCAGAAGGTCAGATTAAAATTATAAATCAAATGTTATGGATGGCTTCCGCACATTACGAGATACATTTTTCAATTGATTCAGCCATCTCAGAAAGGGTTATTTTTCCTATATCCGCAACAGAAAAAAAAGGGATTGAAGATGCCCGGTTTGTAAAATTTACCGATGATAACGGTGAAATAACCTATTATGCCACATACACTGCTTACGATGGCATGACCATACTTCCTAAGTTAATAAGCACAACCGACTTTTATAATTTTAAGATATTGCCTATCAATGGTAAAATTGCCCGTAACAAGGGAATGGCTTTATTTCCAAGAAAAATTAACGGAAAGTTTGCTATGTTATGCCGTATTGACGGGGTTAATAATTACATCGCATATTCAGATAAAATCAATATTTGGAACGAAGCTAAAATGATTCAACAACCCATATATCCTTGGGAACTTGTACAAATAGGCAATGCCGGTTCTCCTATTGAGACAAAAGACGGTTGGCTGGTGATTACGCATACAGTAGGTTCCATGAGAGAATATACTTTGGGTGCTTCACTTTTTAAACTTGACAACCCAGAAATTGAGATTGGTAGGTTAACCGAACCGTTGATGGTGCCAAATGAATTGGAAAGAGAAGGATATGTACCAAATGTTATTTATTCATGCGGTTCTATTATTCATAATGATGATCTTATTATTCCTTACGCGATGTCAGATTATTCATCTACTTACGCCACTGTTGATCTCGAAGAACTGTTGAATGCACTTAAAACTTCACCTAAAATTAACAAGAATTAGGCTTCAACCCATAAAATTTCAATTGCCGGGGGAAATGTTAATTTCCCCTGGCAATTACATTTTTTCGGTGGCTCTTTCAAGAAAAATAAACGCAGCCACCTAACAAAAGGGCACTAAGAATAATGTCGCTCGCTTCCCTTTTACAACATTGTAAAAAATTAAAGTCAAGAATGTCTGCCAAAAAATAAACAGGTACAAACTTATTGACAATCTGTGAATGATGTAACTCTTTCCTTAAATTATGTAACACTTTTCAACATTAAGAACCTCAAATTTGTAAGATAATAATTAAGTTTAATCATATATCTAAAATAAAAATTATGAGTTCAGGAAAAGTAGTATTAGGTTTATTGGCAGGTATTGCCACAGGCGCAATTGCAGGTCTTTTATTAGCTCCAGCTAAAGGTGAAGATACCAGAAAAAAAATTGCCAAAAAAAGCAAAAATTATGAAAAGAAACTGGAAAAAAAATTCAGTGACAATATGAACATGGCCAACAAAAAATTTGAAAAAATGAAGGCTGAAGTTACTGACTTTGCGAAAAAAAACATGCAAAAAGCAGAACAAGTTAAAGAACAAGTCACAGAACAAGTTAAAAAATAGTTAAGCCGGTAAAACCGGAATTACTATCATAAAATTTGAATATTGAAATTTGCCCAGTCAGGATTTTTGTTGAAATAATGTGTATAAAGTACCCTAAATTTATACTACTGCGTTTGAGTTAGCCTGACGGGCATTTTTATTTTACCTTATTATCAAACAGGTAAAAAACAACATCGTATATAAGATTGTTGTACCTCAAACCCTATTTCCGACAGGAAACAGATTTCTTAATGATTCAAATACCATTTACCCATGACTACCCCCAAAATACATGGAACAACATACAAACACAAACAATATATCTGAAATTTTATTCATTACCTCTTATCCGCCAAGGGAATGTGGCATAGCTACTTATTCACAGGATTTAATAAAGGCATTAAACAATAAATTTAGCAATTCATTCTCCATAAAGGTTTGTGCATTAGAATCAAATGGAGACACTTATTCTTATCCTGATGAAGTAAAATATACGCTAAAAACATCATTGGCTGCAGATTATGAAAAATTGGCCTATGCCATAAATAAAGACAAGCGTATTAAAACCGTTTTGTTTCAGCATGAATTTGGTTTTTACAGTTCGCAGGAAAAAGCATTTCATCAATTATTGCTAGCAGTGTCAAAACCTGTTGTTCTTGTTTTTCATACGGTACTTCCGCACCCTGACAAATTGCTAAAAATAAAGGTGCAAAATATTGCGGCTGCCTGCAAATCAATCATTGTGATGACAAATACTTCAGCTGAAATATTAATGCAAGATTACGATATAGCTGTAAAAAAAATAACGATAATTCCTCATGGAACCCACTTAGTTCCGCGCTTAAACAAAACTACTTTAAAACTGAAATACAAACTAAAAGGCAAAAAAGTACTTTCCACATTTGGCTTGTTAAGTTCAGGAAAAGATATTGGAACTACATTAGATGCATTGCCCGCCATCATTAAACAGTGCCCGGAAACCATGTTTTTGATTCTTGGAAAAACCCATCCGGAAGTGGTGAAACACGATGGTGAAAAATACCGTGAAATGCTTGAGCAAAAAGTAGTGCAACTTTCACTTCAAAATCATGTAAGATTTGTAAACAAATATCTGGAATTGCCTGAATTACTTGAGTATTTACAACTTACGGATATTTATATGTTTACCGCCAATGATCCAAATCAGGCTGTAAGCGGCACATTTGTTTATGCTATGAGTTGTGGCTGCCCAATTATTTCCACACCAATTCCGCATGCAAAGGAAATGTTGACCGATGAGACCGGAATTATTTTTGATTTTCAAAACTCCGGCCAGTTGGCTAATGCCGCCATCAAACTGCTTAACGATGATCACTTAAGAAAAAATATTGGCATAAATGCCTTACATAAAATAGCTTCCACAGTATGGGAAAATGCTGCCATTGCACATGCCAAATTATTTGAAAAATTGGACGTTGAGCGTATTTCATTACAATATAATTTACCTGTGATTAACCTTAAGCATTTTAAAAAAATGACTACCGGTTTTGGAATGATTCAATTTTCCAAAATCAATCAGCCTGATATTGATTCAGGATATACGTTAGATGACAATGCAAGGGCACTTATTGCTATGTGTCAACATTATGAATTGACAAAAGATGAAGCTGATTTAGAATACATTCATATTTACTATAACTTCATAAAATATTGCCTGCAATCGGAAGCTGTTTTTTTAAATTATGTTGATGAAGAAAGAAATTTTACCCGCCAAAATAATACAGCCAACCTTGAAGATGCAAATGGAAGAGCTATTTGGGCATTGGGTTATTTAATTGCTAAGGGTGATTTATTGCCAAAAGAATCTCAATCTATTGCTGAAGATGCAGAATTAACGATACAACATGTACTATTAAATATAGACCATATCCATTCAACACGTGCCATGGCATTTGCCATAAAAGGACTGTATTTTAGAAATAAAAAAAACAGTACTACACAAAACACCGCATTAATTAAAAAACTTGCGGATCGATTGGTTCAAATGTATCGCCATGAATCACACAATGAATGGAAATGGTTCGAGAGTTATTTAACCTACGCAAACAGTGTTTTGCCAGAGGCTTTGTTGTGTGCGTGGTTAGTCACAGGTGAAATCACCTATCAAAAAATTGCCAAATCTTCTTTTGATTTTCTGCTGTCGAAGACCTTCAGAAAAAATAAGATTAAAGTGATTTCAAACAAAAACTGGTTAGATACCAAAGAAAAATTAAACACCACACCTATTGGAGGTGAACAGGCCATTGATGTTGCTTACACAATTATTGCGTTGCGTAAATTTTATAAAGTTTTTAAGGAAGAAACTTACCAATTAAATATGGAAATATCTTTTAATTGGTTTTTGGGAAGCAATCACCTGAACCAGATTATTTATAATCCTTGCACCGGTGGATGTTATGACGGACTGGAAGAAAATGCTGTAAACCTTAACCAAGGTGCCGAATCAACCGTAAGTTACCTGATGGCCAGTCTAACCATTGAGAAATTTCTTTTAAAAGAACTAAATAATAAACTTCAAAAAGAATATTATTTGACATAGAGAATACCATCAATTGGTGAAATGTGTGAATCATATAACTTATTCGTAAAATTATGTAACACAAAATTTTCTGAAACATCTCATCTTTACCAAGTAGTTTAATAGTGTTTATGCAGTAAAAAATCACTGTTAAAGATTGCAAATAAAAACAGTGGAGTCCAGAACCCACTTTAAAAACGGCTTGCTTGGTTATTCAAATCTAATAACTGTTAGGGTAATTGGGAAGGGCAATAAAAGCAGGAAATAAAACAAATTAAAAATTTAAAGAATGAAAAAATTAATTTTAGTAGTAGCATTGGCGTTAGTTTCAGCGGTTGGTTTCAGCCAGAATCCTTTAACTGTTGGACAAAGTCAACTTAATGTTGGTGTTGGTCTGTCGGATAGAGGTATTCCAGTTTATTTAGGATTGGATCACGGAATCAGCAGAGACATCACAATTGGTGGTGAATTGTCTTACCGTTCATTTAACAAATATGAAAATAACTATAAATACAACCATGATGTTATTGGAATTTCAGGTAATTTAAACTACCATTTCAACAATGCATTAAACATGTCTAACGAATGGGATTTTTATGTAGGACCAAATTTAGGTTACTATTCATATAAAAATAACTATGATGGTTATGACGGAAGATACAATTCAGGTTTAGGTGTTGGTGCACAACTTGGTTTCAGATATTATTTGTCTGATAAAGTAGGTTTAAATCTTGAATTCGGTGGCGGAAACGCTTTCTCAGGAGGAAAATTTGGACTTACCTTCAAATTATAAACCCCTAAAAATAAACTTAAAAACATTGGTTATTATAGACTGCAAAATAGCCTATATCTCCAATGTTTTTTTTTACAATAAATCTTAAAACTAAAAAAAATGAATTTAAAAAGAATCTTTGGGGCATTGCTTACAGCCCTTGGAATTGGCGCTTTAATCTATACCGCCGTATTATTTGTAAATAGCGGTGGTGACAGTAATTTTGCCATTAGAAATCTTGTTGTTTTTGGTATTCTTGGTATCATATTTTTTGCTGCAGGCATTAGCCTGGTACGCACAACAAAAGACGAGTCATAGCGTAAATCGCTAATTACCAGGTTTTTTATTGTTATCATATGATAAAAAACTTAACCCCATTCTATAATTCAAACCAGCTAATCATTTTCATTATACCAAACTATTATGAATGATAAGAACAAAACAAAAAAAGAACGGGCTTCAAAATTAATCATTGATAATAAAGAAAATGCCGTTGAATTGGTAAATGCCAATAATGCCGTTTCACATAAAAACGATTCTAAAGGAAAACATTTAGACACCTTGGTTGATTCTAATTTGGAAAATGCATTGTCGTTAAGCATTGCTGCCAATAAAGAACTCGAAATTCAAAATGAGGAAAAAGAGCAGCATATTAACGCATTAATCCGAGCAAATAAAAAAGCAACAGAAAACGACAAACTGAAATCGGCTTTTTTGGCGAATATGTCGCATGAAATTAGAACACCCTTGAACAGTATTTTAGGATTTGCAGATTTATTAAAAGAACCCGGACTTAAAAACGAGAAGCAACAAAAATATATCAAAATTCTTGAAAAAAGCGGCACACGTTTGCTTAATACCATCAATGATATAGTTGATATCTCAAAAATCCATTCGGGCCAGGTTAAAGTAAACCTAAGCGAAACAAATATTAACAAGCAAATTGAAAAAATTTATAATTTCTTTAAACCAGAAGCAGATAGCAAGGGAATAAACTTTGTTTATAAAAACAGCTTACCAACAAAAGAGGCTTATTTTTTAACAGATTGTGAAAAAATATATACTGTACTCATCCACCTTGTCAAAAATGCAATTAAGTATACCGATAAGGGTTCCATAGAATTTGGGTATGGCGGAATAAAAGCAGCAACCTCACGAACACAATTGTTGTTTTTCGTGAAAGATACAGGAATTGGAGTACCAAAAAACAGGCAAGAAGCGATATTTGAAAATTTTGTGCAGGCCGATATTGATGATAAAATGGCCTATCAAGGAAACGGATTGGGCTTGTCAATCACCAAAGCTTATGTAGAATTGCTTGAAGGTAAAATTTGGGCAGAAAGTGATGAAGGCAAAGGCGCCAAATTTTATTTCACGCTTCCCTATCGAATCAATCTGAAAGAAAAATTTTTACAGAAAATTCCATCGTGTTAACATTGCTTAAAAAAACATTACATAACAAATAAAATATAAAATACAGCAGCATTGATGCAAACCAAATAAGAATATCAAAAAAGTGTTAACCCCTTAATTTAATAACAATGAATATCAAAAGAACCCTTGGATCATTATTAATTGCTCTTGTGATTGGAGCCATTAGCTACCCTGCATTTTTGTTAATAAATGTTACTGGCGGGCAATTCGCCACTAAAGTTTTAATCCTTTTTGGCACGCTTGGTCTCTTGTTTTTTATTTTAAGCATTGGTTTGGTTCGCACGTTAAAAGACAAGCTATAGCCTTTTACGCTGCCCAATAAATCTGCAAATTGAATGATCATCAACACATCAAATTGATTGATCTGAAAATAGGTGGAACAATATTTCAATTGATTATTATTTGTTCGTAAATTTAAGTAAATTAAAAATCATTAAAAATTAAATAAAACAATCAAATTATGAAAACAAAAACAATAGGAATCGTCATGGCCATTATTGGAATATTGATGATGATTTATACCGGTTTCAGTTATGTGACAACCGAAAAAGTAGTGGACTTAGGTCCGATGCACATGAGTGTAGAAAAAGACAATCCAGTGCAATGGTCGCCAATTATTGGTGCAGTATTACTTGTTGGCGGCATAGTGCTTGTTGCTATAGACAAGAAATAGTTAAGTAAGACCGATTCCGATATCTCGGGACCGAAGACCATAGTTGATATAGGTAAAAAGAAACCGGTCAACAATAATTAGCGAAGTTTAAACCTCAATTTATTGAGTATCGCTAACAATACATTTTTTAAAATTTTAATAAAGCATCATTTTTCAGAAAGTGATGCTTTTTTATTTGTCAAAAAACCAATCTGTTTTTTGTTTTATCAGAAGTGACTAAAAATTAATGACTTAAAAAAAATTCGCAACTAAAATTCATAAAATGTGGGAATTGTGTAACTATTTAAAATAATTGTGTAACAAGTTCCGAAGTTAATGAAGTCACCTTTGAAACATCATAACTGGGACAATTAAGCCACAGTTCAAAAATCATTATCATGAAACTAAATAATATAACCCAAATAACAGCCATGTTGTTATTCGTATTATTGGGAAGTTGCACAAACGACCAAGACGCAGATTTAACTGCAAGAACTGATTCAGCCGTTTTAGGCATAGAAGCTTCTTTTGATCAATCAAAAGGAGAAGAATTAAAAACAGTAAATTTAGGCGTTGCAGGCGACTTTGTGATTTTATCAAAAACTGGAATTACCAGTGTGTATAAATCATCTATTACAGGAGATATTGGAACAAGCCCAATTACTGGTGCAGCGATGGTAGTAGATTGCACAGAAGTAACGGGATCTGTATTTTCAGTTGATGCTGCTGGTCCTGCTTGTAAAACTACAAGCGCCACTATGCTAACTTCAGCCATTGGAGATATGCAAACTGCATACACTGATGCAGCAGGAAGATCAAATCCTGATTATTTGAATTTAGGCGCAGGAACAATTGGCGGAAAAACACTTTTACCAGGTCTTTACAAATGGTCAAGTTCTGTGAATATCCCAACAGATATCACAATTTCTGGCAGTCCAACAGACATCTTTATTTTTCAAGTTGCAGGAACTTTAAAAATGAGTTCTTCCGTAAAAGTTATTTTAGAAGGCGGTGCTCAAGCTAAAAATATTTTCTGGGTAGTTTCCGATGCAGTCACTTTTGGAACAACAAGTCATTTTGAAGGAAACATTTTAGGCCAAACAGGAATCAATATGCAAACTGGCGCTACAATCAATGGCAGAATGTTGGCTCAAACTGCAGTGACTTTACAAATGAATACGGTTAACAAACCTCAATAATTTTAAACAATCAACCCTATTTAAAAGGCTGTCTGAAAAGACAGTCTTTTTTTTGCGTTTAGTTTTAGGATGCTCATTTTCATTAAAATGAGCACAACATATTCATCAATAAATAATCAATCTTCATATTTAATTTTTTTATTCCTCCTTCGGGCCTGCCTCCCGGCGAGGCAGGGTTAAGTGGCTTTTTCGGGAGTTTAGAGGCTCTTTTATGTGTGAATCATGTAAATTCTATAAATAGTTATGTAACGCTCCCCTACTTTCAGGAACATATCTTTGGCCTGTGATAATTTTATCACAATAATTAATCCCATTAAATTATGAAATTATTAAAAAATCTATCCGCAACTTTTGCAATTGCAGCAGTTGTTTTAATGAGCAGTTGTTCAAATGATGACGACACTAATAATGCGCCAAATCATGCGGCCGTTGAACTTGGAACTTCTGGCAATTATGTGATTTTGGCTAAAACATCCATAGCCAATACACCAACTTCCGCTATTACAGGAGATATGGGAATTAGTCCCGCAGCCGCATCTTTTATCACGGGCTTTGGTTTAACCGCTGCCACCGGATTTGCAACATCTCCACAAATTAACGGAAGAATATATGCTGCAGATATGGTTGCTCCAACTTCAAGCAACCTTACTTTGGCCGTTGAAAATATGATTACTGCCTATAATAATGCTGCTGGAAGACCATCACCTGATTTCATCGAATTGGGAACAGGTAATTTAGGCGGTAAAACCCTGACTCCAGGCTTGTATAAATGGTCAAGTTCGGTTACTATGCCAACTGATGTTACCATTTCTGGTGGTCCAAATGATGTATGGATTTTCCAAATTGCAGGAAATCTTACCACGAGCGCCAATGTAAAAATTAAACTTGCAGGCGGTGCTCAGGCTAAAAACATTTTTTGGCAAGTTGCCGGTTATGCCATATTTGGAACAAATGCTCATTTTGAAGGCATTGTAATGTCAAAAACAGGCATTACTTTTACAAAAGGTGCTTCTCTTAACGGCAGAGCTTTGGCTCAAACCGCTGTAATTCTTGATGCCAATACGGTTACAAAACCATTTTAAATAACAAATTACCATCCTTAAAAAGGCTGTCTGAAAAGACAGTCTTTTTTTTGCGCTTTCTTTTAGGATGCTCATTTTCAATAAAATCATCACAACGCATTCATCAATAAATAAAACAATCTTCATATCTAATATTTTTGTTCCCCCTTCGGGGGTTAGGAGGCCTCTAAATATGTGAATCTTGCAACTTTTTTAAAAAGTTATGTAACAACTTCATCATTTAATGAGCATACCTTTATCAGTTGATTGTTGAGACCATTTGTTGTTATTATAATGATGTCAATTGATACATTTTAATACGGCAAAACATTGATTTGATTCTTTAAACCGTAAGAGGGTACTTATATATAAAATAGTATGAAAAAATTAAAAATTTTAAATTTAAAAAAAGCACATAGTTTAGCAACCGAGCGTTCCATAAAGCTTAGCGAAGATACGCTCGATCAAAAAGAAAGAGCAAATGGCTTTTTCCAAGAAGTTGGGGATATGGCGCTGTTTATAAAACAAATAGTTAAGGAAACTTTTTCGCGCAATTTTGAATTTAAAGAGTTTTTGCGACAATGTTACGAAATTGGGAATAAATCGTTGCCGCTTATCATTATTACAGGAACTATTATGGGACTTGTGCTCACCATTCAATCGCGCCCGGCAATGGCAAAATTTGGCGCAGTCACCATGCTTCCGGGAATGGTAGCCGTATCACTTATTCGTGAAATCGGCCCAATTATCACCGCATTAATTTGCGCCGGTAAAATTGGATCAGGAATGGGTGCCGAATTGGGATCTATGAAAGTTACAGAACAAATTGACGCTATGGAAGTTTCTGCAACCAACCCAATCAGATATCTTGTGGTAACACGGGTGCTTGCCGCTACTTTAATGTTGCCCATTTTAGTGCTTTTTGCTGATGCATTCGGATTTATAGGAAGCTGGATTGGCGTGAATATAAAAGGAGATGTGAGTTTGGTTTTATATATTTTTCAGGCATTTGGGTCAATCACTTTTTTAGACTTCTTTCCAGCCGTAATAAAAACCTTCCTTTTTGGCGCTGTCATCGGCATTGTTGGTTGCTATAAAGGCTTCACCGCCGGAAGAGGCACCGAAAGTGTAGGAAAAGCTGCAAATGCCGCAGTGGTATTGTCATCCTTACTTATTATTATTGTTGATATGATTGCCGTACAAATAACAGATATGTTGTCATGATAAATTCACAAGAAACCAATACAGACACTATTTCAGATGAAAAAATTACTTCTGAAGTATTGATCGATATAAAAAACCTGAAGAAGTCTTTTGGAAGACTGGAAGTGTTAAAAGATATTTCCCTAAAACTTCACAATGGCGAAAACTTAGTTGTTCTCGGAAAATCAGGATCGGGCAAATCGGTGCTTATAAAATGCATTGTGCGTTTGTTAAATCCCGATGGCGGCACAATTAACCTGCTTGGCAAAGAAGTAAATTCCATTAAAGGCAAGGAATTATCAAAAATAAGAGAAAAAATTGGTTTTCTTTTCCAAAGTGGCGCTTTGTATGATTCTATGACGGTTAAGCAAAACTTGGAATTTCCGCTGGTAAGAATTAAAAAAGATTTGAAAGAAGCCGAAATCGACCATAAAATAAAGGAGGTTTTAGAAAATGTTGGGCTGGCAGATGTATTGGAAAAAATGCCATCACAACTATCGGGCGGAATGCGTAAACGAATAAGTTTGGCACGTTCCATTATCCTGGATCCCGTAATTATGTTGTATGATGAACCTACAACAGGGCTCGATCCGGTAACTTCTGATGAAATAAGCGAACTGATCAATTCCGTTCAAGAAAAATACAAAACGTCTTCCATCATTATCACGCATGATATTGCCTGTGTGCGCCTTACCGCCGATCGCATTATTATGTTGCACGAAGGACACGTTTATGCCGAAGGAACGCTTGAAGAGTTTGAAGCATCGGATGATCCGCTAATTATGTCTTTCTTCAAATAATAATAAATAAATAATTAAGAACAATTCAACAATAAAATAATAACAATATTAAAAAAAATAATATGAATACACATTCAACAAAATTCAAAGTACGTTTAGGCTTGTTCGTTGCCGCAGGATTTGTACTTTTTGCCATTGCCATATTTTTGATAGGCAGACAAAAAAACTTGTTTGATCCGGTTTTTAGTCTTTCCACAACGTTCTATAATGTTAGCGGATTGCAGGTTGGCAATAACATACGGTTTTCAGGTATCAATGTAGGAACGGTTGACAATATTAAAATTATAAATGATTCAACGGTTCTTGTGAATATGCTTGTTCAAAAAGATGTACAGAAATTTATTAAAACCGACGGTATGGTGCTAATTGGTTCTGAAGGAATTATTGGCGACCGGGTTTTAATTATCACGCAAGGAAGTTCTAATACCAATTCGGTTAAAAGCGGACAATTTCTTTCTTCAGTAGAACCTATTGAAACGGATGCCATTATGGAAAGTTTGGATATTACCGCACAAAATGCTGAGGTTATTTCAGCGCAACTGATTCAGCTTTTGGACGATATCAATAATGGAAAAGGGACACTTGGTATGTTGATACGGGATGAAACAATGGCGACAAGCTTGAATAAAACAATGGGCAACCTGCAACAAAGCAGCAAAGGCTTAAATGAAAATATGGAAGCTGCCAAAAGTAATTTTCTTTTGAGAGGTTATTTTAGAAAGAAAGAAAAAGCGGCCGAGAAAAAAAAGGAAGAAGCAGCTGAGGCAAAAAAACAATAAGCTGTATTTTTAAAAATCAGAAATTAAAGCGTGTTTTTGCAGCATTGTAGGGAGAAATTTATGTAAAGTGTGAATTATGTAACTTTTACAAAAAATCATGTAATACCCACAATTACGATGTACCATACCTTTACCATATGAGGATTAAGGAACAAAATGAGCCAGGAATGGAATGGGAAATTCAAAAGAAATGAAAAATAACTGGCAAGAAATAAGAAAAAATCTTAAAGAGAAATTCGACAAGCTCACAAACAATGATTTATTGTTTGCTGAAAATCAGAAAAATGAAATGATGAACAGGCTTCAGCACAAATATGGGCTGTCAACAGAAGAAATTCAAAAAATATTTTCTGATTTATAATTTTAAAAAGTAATTAAATACTAAAAAATGAAAAATTTAATTTTTACAATCACTACATCAATACTGCTTACAGGAGCCATTTTCACAAGCTGTAACACGGCTGCAGAAAAAGTAGATAAAGCAGAAGACAAGTCAATTAAAGCGGATGAAGATTTCAACAGCGCAAAAGATGAATACCTTGCTGATATTGAAAATTTCAAGAAAGAAACTGCCGCTAAGATTGAGGCAAACAATCAAATGATTGCCGATTTTAATGTGAAAATAGCAACTTCAAAAAAAGATGCAAGAGCATATTATGTTGAGCAAATTGCCATATTGGAACAAAAAAATATTGAAATGAAAGTTAAATTGGATGCTTATCAAGAAAGCGGAAAAGACAACTGGGAAACATTCAAAACAGAATTTAATAAAGATATGAATGCTTTAGGTGAAGCCTTCAAAAACTTTACGGTTAAAAACGAGTAAACAATTTAGATAAGAAGGCAATAAGCCAATTTTAAACAAACAATTAAACAAAAAAAAACAAATCATGGGAAATTTACTTTACACAATTGCAGTTATTTTAATTATTCTTTGGGCCATCGGATTCGTAGGATTTCAAGCAGGAGGAATTATACACATCTTATTGGTTATAGCAGTTATTGCTATTATTCTTAGAATTATTCAAGGAAGAAGGATTCTTTAAACTTTTTATTATTGATATAAGTTGGTTATAAAATATCGTTGTTTTTTTTGAACATCGATATTTTTTTAATAAATGAGAATAATCATTTTTCAACTTGATTATTATCAATGTATGGGATAAAAGTTCTTGCTAATTTTAATATATCATCGTTAAATAATTAAGGCGTTTAAAGATCAATCATTTAACCAATTTTTAATTTACGCCTTTTGTCAGTAATATAAAAGGTTTTCAATTAAACACCACAATATAAGTATACTAACATTTAAACAACAAACCAATTATGGGAAATCTACTTTACACCGTTGCAGTTATTTTAGTGATTCTTTGGGCCATTGGGTTCTTAGGATTTCAAGTTGGAGGAATTATTCATATATTACTGGTAATTGCAGTAATAGCTGTAATTCTAAGACTTATTAGAGGATGATAAATCCTTAAAAAAATGATTTTTGATATTGATTAACAAAAATATCGGCAATTTAAATTGCCGATATTTTTTTGTTTACGAATTCTAACTACTGTTAATTAAATCATATTTACAAGATATAACTTACCTAAAATGTGAAAACTTTATGAAATTTTTAGGAATTAATTTTGCTTTAAACCACTTCAAAATTGATTAAAAAATTAACCAAGTATCATAAAAAGACCTTGTTTTTTTATCCGTAAATCACCAACATATAATTCCATTTATTGAACTCTTTCACAAAAATAATATGTGTGAATTATGCAATTCTTAGTTAAAATTGTGTAATGCTTTCACCCTTATATGTAACCACCTTTGTGCTATATTAAAAAATTTCACCCCAAAATTAAATATTATGAACATTAAAACCCAAAATTATGATTGCTAAAAAACTACTTACAACAATTGCATTCGCATTTGTTTTGTTATTTTCAGGCTGCGCAAAAGATGATTTCGAAGAAGTCGACGGCGTTTGCCCACTTGTTATTTCAACTATTCCAACTTCTGACGCTGTTGGTGTACCTTTAAATCAAGTTATTACTGCCACTTTTAATGAAGTGATGAAACCATCAACAATTACAACGGCTTCATTCCTTGTAAGCGCTAATGGTGTACAAATTGCAGGAACTGTATCGTATACAGGTTCAACTGCTACTTTCTTGCCTAATTCACCACTGCTTCCTAACACGAAATATACGGGCACAATTACAACATTGGCATCAGATCCAAGAGGAAACTTCTTACAGGAAAATTATGTTTGGTCTTTTACCACTTTAAAAACCTTTACAGT
>JAUSOJ010000020.1 GCA_030656195.1 Lutibacter sp. | reverse complement strand
GGACTTTCCTATAGAGTGGTTGGTGTTTTTAGCGATCCGGGCGGCGATAATGATGAGCGTTTTATTTATGCGCCTTTCACAACTTTACAGGGAATTTATAAGCCCAACGACGAGTTGGACAGATTTGGATTAACCTTCAATCCGAAATTAAGCATCGATGAAGCCATTGCGTTTTCAAATATGTTGACGGAAGTACTAAAAGAAAAACACAAAGTTGACCCGCGCGACCAATCTGCCATTCGGGTTCAGAATTATGCAGAAGGCGCCAAAAACGTGCAACAATTTATGGGCGTTTTAAATATCATTATACTTTTTATAGGAATAGGAACTTTAATTGCAGGTGTTATAGGCATCAGTAATATTATGGTTTATATCGTAAAAGAACGAACCAAAGAATTGGGTATCAGAAAAGCATTGGGCGCTACGCCAAGTTCTATTATTGGGATGATAATGATGGAATCTATTTTTATCACTGCTTTGGCGGGTTACTCAGGTTTATTAATCGGTGTATTTGCTTTGAAAGGATTGGGAGACAGTTTGGAAAAGTATTTTATTTTGAACCCGAGTGTAGAAACTTATGTGGTTGTTGGCGCAACAATTGTGCTAATTATAGCAGGGACCATTGCAGGATATATTCCGGCAAAAAGAGCCGCAGGCATCAAACCAATAGTAGCATTAAACGACGAGTAATATGATAAAATTTTTATTTGACGTAGATACGTGGCAAGAAATTTACAGCAGCATTCGCAAAAATAAAACGCGAACTGCTATTACCATTATTGGTGTAATGTGGGGTATTTTTTTGCTGGTAGTTTTATTGGGTGCCGCAAAAGGGGTAGAAAATAAATTCAATACATTGTTTGGAAATTTTGCCACCAACAGCGTTTTTATTTGGGCGCAACAAACCAGCAAACCCTTTAAAGGTTTTCAGGAAGGTAAAGCACTCACGCTTAAAATGGCTGATTTAGAGAGTATCAAAAAAGAAATTCCGGGGTTGGAATTTGTGGTGCCGCGACTTCAGGATCAAGCATTGGCCGTAAATGACTTTAAATCGGGAAGATTCGGAATTTTTGGTGATTATCCGGAACTTGATGAGGTTCAGAAAATGGATATGGTTTACGGAAGGTTTATCAACCTTAATGATATTATTGAAAAGAAAAAAGTATGTGTTATTGAAGAAGAAATTTACAAACAGCTTTTCGATAAAGATGTGCAGCCTATAGGAGCTTACATCAAAATAAACAACATTAATTATAAAGTTATCGGAATGTATAAAAAGGGCCAAATTGGCGGTGGCGGTCCACAAGGAAATATCCATATTCCTTTTACCACATTTCAACAAGTTTATAACAGAGGAGATGATGTTGGCTGGATGATGATTACAGG
>JAUSOJ010000309.1 GCA_030656195.1 Lutibacter sp. | reverse complement strand
GCCGTCGGCTTTTGCCATTTCAATATACGGTTCCGTTTCTCTTAAAGGATCAATGATGGCAGCTTCTCCATTTGACTCAATATAATAAGCCATTTCCGCCAAACAGCTAGTAAATAATTGTTCTACTTTCATATCGTTCTATTTTTTTGTTTTAATTGATTTCCCGATAGCTATCGGGAGTAATTCGCATATCTTAATCAGAGTTCCCCTCATATATCCAATAAGCTCATTTCATAATTGATTGATTTATATGTTGTTTCTCAAAATTACAAGATGAATAATCTTTCATTTGTAATCTTCATCACATTACAGAAAATATTTTGAAAATATTAACTATTTGTCTGTTTTATAAAATCGGAAAATTTGATTCCTGAATCCTTGCTTTTTTTTCCTTCTTCAAAAGCATCTACTGCTTCCTGAATGCTCAAAAAACAATTTTGATAACCTATTTTCTTAATAATACCGCTTTTTTCCAGCACATCGCGAACTGGCCCTTTCATTCCGGTAAAGGCGATATCTACATTTAATCTCCGATACTTGGTGATTACATCATTTAACATATACACCCCAGAGCTGTCAATGCTATTGATACTCTCACCATCAATGATTATTAACTTTAATTTTTTTCCTTTTCCTGCTACGGAGGTTTCCAATTTATCTTTAAAATATTGCACATTGGCAAAAAATAACTGCGCATCAAAACGCACAATCAAAATTTCTTCGGAAGTAATCAGCAATCCTTCAAATCTTTTGATGTTCCGGTAAAAATGGGTGTCGGGAATTCTGCCCAAAATCGCAATATGCGGTTTGGTGGTTGTATAAATCAACATGCCCAACGACAAGATAACTCCGACAAAAATACCTTCTTTTATGCCAACAGTTGCCGTAATTAAAAGTGTGACATTTAAAATTACAAGCTCTCTTTTTGAATATTTCAGCAATTGTTTTGGAACAGTAAAGTCCAGCAACCCAAAAACGGCAACCACAATAATTGCGGCCAGCACAGCCTCGGGCAAATAGTAAAAAAGGGGTGTAAAAAACAACAAGGTAAGTCCAACCACAGTTCCTGAAATTATTGAAGCCATAGGCGTTTTAGCGCCTGTCTGATTGTTCACCGCAGTTCTTGAAAAACCGCCCGTTGCCGGATATGTTTGAAAAAATGAGCCCACAATATTTCCCATTCCCAGTGCAATTAACTCCTGATTGGGAATTACTTTATAATCATTGTGCTTTAGTTCAACGGCTTTAGCAACGGATATTGCTTCTAAAAAACCTATAAAAGATAACGTTAATGCAATGGGAAATAAATTAATGAGCGTTTGTTTTTCAAAAGAAGGAACTATAAAATCAGGCAATCCGCTTGGGATATCTCCCACTATTTTAACACCGATTTGATCCAAATTAAAAAATTTGACTATGACAATCCCCACCACCACCACCACCAATGCGGCAGGTATTTTTTTAGAAAACTGTTTAAAAAAAATCAAAATCAGTATTGAAATGATGCCAATAGCCAATGTTATGAAGTTGATGTCTTTTAAATGTTGAAGAGCATCAAACACCAAACCATGAATTTTATTATTTCGCTGAATCTCAACTCCCATCAAATGTTTTAATTGGCTTAAAGCAATAATTAATGCGGCCGCAGAAGTAAATCCGCTAATAACAGGCCTAGACAAAAAATTAACCAGAAATCCCAATTTAAAAATGCCGAATAACACCTGCAAAACACCCATCATAAAAGCCAGTAGAATGGCAAATTCGATAAAATGTTCCGTGCCAATTTCTGCCAAGGTTGCAACACCCGACGCCACAATAAGTGAGTCCATGGCCACAGGACCAACGGATAACTGGCGGGAAGTTCCAAAAACTGCATATACCATTTGCGGAATCATAGCCGTATACAATCCGTAAATTGGAGGCAATCCAGCAATCATTGCATAGGCAATTCCTTGAGGAATCAGCATAATCCCAACAGCTAAGCCGGCACCCAAATCGTTTTTAAAAAATTCCTTTTTATAGTTTGGCAACCAATCTAAAATTGGAAAAATCTTTTTATAATTCATTTTTATCTTAAAATAAACTGCGTGATTTAATGGGTAAAAAAGTAAAAACTTACTTACATTCTTCAAATGCTTTTACTTCGCAAGGCTTGTCTAATTTTTTATGTATCGCTGTAATTGCCGATTTATTATCCTTGAAAAAAATATTTTCACCAATTCTGTTGATAAATCCACCTTTTCTAAGCACATCCTGACTAACAATTTTTAATCCCGAAATATAGATTCCGCCACGGTTTTTTTGCCAATTAATTATTTCATTCGAAAGCCATTCAGCAGCCGCCAAATCAATAAAATTAATGCCTTCCGCAGAAATTAACAGATGTTTAATTTTATTTTCTTTATATAAATGATCCAAATAATCGGCAATCTTTTCAATAGACCCAAAATACAAAGATCCGTCAATCCTAATAATTTTTATGTTAGA
Organism: Lutibacter sp.; assembly: GCA_030656195.1. GTDB lineage: Bacteria > Bacteroidota > Bacteroidia > Flavobacteriales > Flavobacteriaceae > Lutibacter. The sequence goes on along the minus strand of JAUSOJ010000309.1, from coordinate 46,514 downwards.
ACACTCCTTGGCATTTTCATCTCTTATCATATTTACCAATCTGTTTTCAGCATTTAAGCCCAATACAGCAATGTTTGGTTTAGATGTACGTTCCATATAAAAATAAAAGGAAGCGATTATTCCGGCAAGTAACGCAAACTCCAAATCAAAAAACAAGGTGCCCAACAGCGTAATGGACAGGATAATTAATTCTCGGCCACTGCTGATATACACTTGTTTTATGTGGTGAAAATCGATCAAATTATAACCTACCAGCAATATAATTCCGCCCATGGCCGCTTTTGGCAGGTAGGATGCGTAATTGGCAAACAACAAAAGAACTGCCATTAAAAAAATAGAGGCAAAAATTGACGACATGGGCGTTTTTGCGCCGGCCTGATAATTTACGCCAGAACGCGTAAAAGAGCCTGAACCGGCATAACTTGAGAAAAAACTTGCCACAAAATTTGACAAACCTTGTCCGATAAATTCCTGATCCCCATCAATTTTTTGATGTGTGTGCAATGCAATTGATTTACCGATTGCAACCGCTTCAATTAAACCCAACAAAGCCAATATCATAGCGCCAGAACTGAGCGCTCTTATGTTTGTGTATGTCAACTCCGGAATTCTAAATGGCGGTAAATTAGAAGGTATGTGACCAACCGTTTCAATGCCATTGGCACTTCCTCCTAATAAAATTGCGATAACACTTCCCAGAAGCATGGCAATTAACATATAATATCTTGCCAATGGTTTTATCAATAATTTTATTGTTAAGGCGATTATTAAAGTTCCAACGGCAACAATAAACACATACCAATTGGTTTCTGAAATATGGCCGATGATATAGCTTAAAATTTCGGGAATTGCACTTCCTTGAGGAACTTTAATCCCAAAAACATGTCTCAGTTGTTTAACCGCAATTAAAATACCCGCGCCGGCCGTAAAACCAATAATTACGGAATGTGAAACAAAATTCACCAATTTCCCCATACGCATTAAGCCCATTGCAAATTGAAAAAGACCCGCTAAAAAAGTGAGGACGAGTGCCAAAGAAATAAAACCTTCAAGATCTGTTTCCGGATTTACAAATTTGATTAAAGTTGAATAAACCACAATTGAAATTGCCGTGGTAGGCCCTGAAATTAAATGATAAGAAGAACCAAACAAAGCTGCAATTATTGGCGTAATCATCGCTGTATAAAAACCATAAATTGGCGGTAAACCGGCAATCATAGCAAAAGCAACAGCTTGTGGAATCACAATAATTGTTCCTGTAATACCCGCAATTAAATCATCTTTCCAAGTGCTTTTTACTAAAGGCAGCCAAATTAAAAAAGGAAATATTTTTTTTAAACTCATAGCCAATAAGATTCGAATTTTTACTCAAACAAAAGTACACTGAACAATTTTTAGTTTTGTGATGTGTATCACAAATATTTTTAAAATAAACCTCCCTGAATATTTCCTTTTATTCGGCCTAAATGTTTGTAAGCAAGTTCCGTTACTTCTCTACCTCGTGGCGTTCGCATAATAAAACCTTCCTGAATCAAAAAAGGTTCGTAAACTTCCTCTATGGTTTCCGTATTTTCACCAACTGCAGTTGCTATGGTGCTAATGCCAACCGGACCTCCTTTGAACTTATCAATGATGGTAGTCAAAATTTTATTGTCCATTTCATCCAAACCATGTGCATCAACATTTAAGGCGTTCAATGCATATTTGGCGATTTCAATACTAATTTTTCCGTTTCCTTTTATTTGGGCAAAATCTCTAACTCTTCTTAACAAAGCATTTGCAATTCTGGGCGTTCCCCTGCTTCTTCCGGCTATTTCAATAGCCGATTCCATAGAAATAGGAACTTTTAAAATGATGGCACTACGTTGCACTATGGTGGTCAGTAATTCGGTATTGTAATATTGCAAACGGCTGCTGATTCCAAAACGAGCGCGCATTGGCGCAGTCAACAAACCCGATCGTGTGGTGGCGCCAATTAAGGTGAAAGGTTCTAAATCTATTTGAACGGTTCGTGCGTTTGGACCGGACTCTATCATAATATCAATCCGATAATCTTCCATGGCCGAATATAAATATTCTTCCACAATTGGACTTAATCGATGAATTTCATCAATAAACAACACGTCTCTTTCGCTTAAATTGGTAAGTAATCCGGCCAAATCTCCGGGTTTATCCAATACAGGACCTGAAGTAATTTTAAGTCCGACGTTTAGTTCATTTGCCAGAATATGCGCTAAAGTGGTTTTTCCAAGTCCGGGAGGACCGTGAAACAACGTATGGTCCAAAGCCTCGTTTCTTAAATTCGCGGCTTTCACAAAAACTTTCAGATTGTCAATCACTTGTTCCTGACCCGTAAAATCATCAAATGATAACGGGCGCAATTTTTTTTCAACTTCCAAGTCCTCAGGAGAAGAAGTATTTTTATCAGGATTCAAGTTTTCGTTCATAAAAACAAAGATAACGAAGTCAAAGAATTAATAATTGAAAATTAATATTTTAATTGTAAATCAACACACAATCTATCGGGACGGAAGTCGGAAGCTCGAAGTCCGAAGTAAAAAAAGAAAAATTCTCATAAACTTCCTTGTTAGGAATTTTATGAGAATTTTCAATTTAAATATTTTAAACTATTTATGATTCCTCTTCACCTTCCTTTAAAGGCATAATTTGGGACACATAATCTTCTTCATGTCCTGGTTTGCTGTAATCATAAGGCCAACGATGAACTGCAGGAATTTCTCCCGGCCAGTTTCCATGAATATGTTCAACAGGCGTTGTCCATTCCAAAGTATTTGCTTTCCAAGGATTTTGTTCTGCTTTTTTTCCTTTATAAATACTGATAAAAAAGTTGGTCAAGAAAATCAGTTGTGCTGCACCTCCTAAAATAGCAAATAAAGTGATTACAATATTTACATCGGCCACATCATCAAATAAAGGAAACGCTGTGTTGGCATAATATCTACGCGGTAATCCTGCCAATCCAACAAAATGCATTGGGAAAAATACCCCGTAAGCTGCAATTACAGTTATCCAGAAGTGCCAATAACCCAAAACTTTATTCATCATTCTTCCATACATTTTAGGAAACCAATGATAAACCCCCGCAAACATTCCATAAATTGCAGATACACCCATTACCAAATGAAAGTGAGCTACAACAAAGTAGGTGTCGTGTACGTTAATATCAAGCGCACTGTCGCCAAGCACCAATCCGGTTAATCCTCCAGAAATAAATGTAGACACAAAACCAATAGAAAAAAGCATGGCCGTATTCATCTGGAGATTTCCTTTCCACAATGTTGTAATCCAGTTGAAGGCTTTTACTGCGGATGGAATTGCAATTAATAAAGTGGTAAAGGTAAATACCGACCCCAGAAACGGATTCATTCCAGAAACAAACATATGGTGTCCCCAAACAATTGTCGATAAAAATGCGATTGCGATTATTGAACCAATCATTGCCCGATATCCAAAAATAGGTTTTCTGGAATTACAAGCCATGATTTCAGAAACGATACCCATTGCCGGCAATATTACAATATACACTTCGGGATGACCCAAGAACCAAAATAAATGTTCGAACAATACCGGAGAGCCTCCTTGGTAATGTAAAACTTCCCCTTGAATAAATATATCTGATAAGAAAAATGATGTGCCAAAACTTCTGTCGAAAATTAACAATAATGCAGCAGAAAGCAAAACAGGAAATGAAACCACTCCAATAATAGCAGTCACAAAAAACGCCCAAATTGTCAATGGCAATCTGGTCATTGTCATTCCAACCGTTCTTAAATTAAGCACCGTAACAATATAATTTAAAGCGCCCATTAAAGATGAAGCAATAAAGATTGCCATAGAAATTAACCAAAGTGTCATTCCCATTCCAGATCCTGGAATGGCTTGCGGCAAAGCACTTAAAGGAGGATAAATGGTCCAACCTGCTGATGCCGGGCCAGCTTCCACAAAAAGTGAAATTACCATAACTACACTCGATAAAAAGAACAGCCAATAAGACACCATATTTAAAAATCCGGAGGCCATATCACGTGCACCAATTTGCAACGGAATTAATAAGTTACTGAAAGTTCCGCTTAAACCAGCTGTTAAAACGAAGAAAACCATGATGGTACCGTGTATGGTTACCAATGCCAAATAAATATCAGGCGACATAACGCCTCCGTCTTGATGGCGACCTAAAAAAGCTTCGATAATACTAAAAGAAGTATCTGGCCAAGCAATTTGCAATCGGAACAACATAGACATAAATACCCCAATAATTCCCATAAAAATTCCAGTAACCAAATACTGTTTTGAAATCATTTTATGGTCAGTACTAAAAACGTATTTTGTAATAAATGTTTCTTTGTGGTGATGATCTGACATATTATGTGTTTTTTAGTAGTGTAGTAGTTAATTATTCTTGTACAACTTCAGCAATCGTTTTTTGAGTGCTCAACCAATTGTTAAAATCTGCTTCTTCCTGCACAATTATTTTCATTTGCATATTGTAATGCGAGGAGCCGCAAATTTTGTTGCAAAGCAATAAATAATCAAATTCGTAAGGATCTTCTCCTTTTTCCGCCCTGATTTTATTGATGCCTTCAACTTTTGCCATTGTTTTTTCATTTGCTCTCATTTCTTCGGTAGTCATACTTGGCGTAAAAGAAAATTGGGTTACCATTCCCGGAACACAATTCATTTGTGCCCTAAAATGAGGCATATAGGCCGAATGCAAAACATCTTGAGAACGAAATTTGAAAATTACCTGTCGGCCTTTTGGCAAACGCAATTCTCTTGTTGGAATATCGTCCAAAGAATTTTTATCGGTCATATCAACGCCCATGGTATTGATTCCTTTTATGTTACGCACATTGGCTCTTCCCAATTCATTATCGGTTCCGGCATAACGTGCTTCCCATTGAAATTGTTTGGCATACACTTCAACGATTAAAGGATTTTCGGCATCAGAAGCATCCATAACATCATTCCAAACTGAAAGTCCGTAAAGCACCAAGCCGGCAAGAACAACAGCCGGAACAATGGTCCAAATCATTTCCAATTTATGGCTGTCGGCATAAAATAATGCTTTTCTTCCTTTAATTCCACGGTATTTAAATGCGAAATAGAAGAGTAAAAACTGCGTTATTGCTTGTACAAATAAAATGAGAACCATCGTTACCATATACAAATTATCAATACGAGCACCTTCAGAAGAAGCTGATTCAGGCAGTAGAATTACGGAATATTTCCAAAATGAAAATATCATCAATCCATAAAAGAAAACGCCAAAAACTGCAAATAAAATTCCTTGGGTATTGTTATCCTTTTCAGTGGCAATAGCCCCTTTCAAGTTAAAAATACTTATTATTTGCCAAATTGCAATTCCTATTACGATTGCGAGTAAAATATAAAATAATGCTGTCATATTTTTTAAGCTAGTAGTTATCGTGTTGCCAAATATAAAAAAAATCCTGAAGAAAAAATATTCAGGACTCTTTTCTATGTGCCTTTTATGAATTTAATAATGAAAATGTTCACTTTCTTTTATGAATGGGCTGCCTTTTGCCAATAATGGTGCTTTTGTCATTGCATTAAAAACAACATAAATGAAAATACCTAAAACAAGCAATACTGAGCTAATTTCAGAGATGCCAAAAAACCATTGGTCACCAACTGTAGCTGGCATAATCATCACAAAAATATCAATATAATGTCCTATTAAAACAATAATACCCGCAGTTACAATAAACCAAGGCACACGTTTAAAGTCGCTATTCATTAAAATTAATAACGGGAAAACAAAGTTTAAAACCACCATTCCTAAAAATGGAACTTTATAATCGTTGAATCTGGTCACAAAATAAGTTACTTCTTCAGGGATATTTGCATACCAAATCAACATAAACTGCGAAAACCATAAATAAGCCCAAAAAATACTGAATCCGAACATAAACTTAGCCAAATCATGCAAGTGGCTGTTGTTTACAAATTCCAAATATCCTTTTCCTTTTAAATATATAGAAACCAAAGCGATTGTTGTGATGGCAGATACAATTAAACTTGAAAAAACGTACCAACCGAATAAGGTACTAAACCAATGCGGATCTAAAGACATAATCCAGTCCCAAGACATCATGGATTCCGTAACCAAGAAAAACACCAAAAAAGCCGCTGAACTTTTAAACAATTTTCTGTAATTGCTCAGGTCTGTTGAAGCATCTTGTGCAAGGGTCAATTTTCTTGCATAATTGCGATACAAAACCCAACCTAGAATATAAATGGCAGCTCTTCCTAAAAAGAATGGCACATTTAAATAGCCTGCTTTATTTTGGATTAGCACATCATTAGCTACCACTTCAGGATCCATCCAAGTAAATAAATGATTCTGTGTTGCTGAAAGCACAAAAAACACAAATAACATCACACCGCCAACAGGCAAATACGCCGTAATTCCTTCCATTACCCTAAACAAAACGACTGACCAACCGGCTTGTGACACATGTTGGATCGCATAAAACGCCAAGGTTCCCAATGAAATCATAAAAAAGAAAAACAAGGCCACATAAAGTGCTGACCAAGGTTTATTTTTTAATAAATGATACACGTGTTCGGCATGAGCATCTTCCGATTGCGCAGCATCACCGCTTTCTGCAGTACCGTGATCGGCAGCTGCAGCAACTTCGCCATGTGCGTTATGACTTTCTTGCAATAGCACTTTAACTTCATCTACTGATGCAGGTGCAGATAAAAATCCATAACCAACTCCTAAAAGCCCAATAATCATTAATGCTAATGATAATGTTTTTAATTTACTTGAAAAGGTATACATATTTTTAAATTCTATCTTAGTAAAAGTGTTATTTTAATAGTTCGTCTCTAAGCTGTTGCACATACATGGTCACTTGCCAACGTTCTTTAGCTGTTAACTGACCTGAATGTGAACCCATTAAGTTTCTTCCATGCATGATTACGTGGTAAATACTTCCTTCAGTAATTGGTCTGTCCTTGTAATTAGGAACTCCTAAATATTTGTCTCTTTTTACCAATTCACCATCGCCAGCACCTGAAGCGCCGTGACAAGAAATACAATAGATGGTATACATTGCTTGACCATTGGCCAAATTTGCTTCATTGACTTCCAAAGGATTTTTTAGATTTAATAGAGCATCATCATAGCCTTCTTGTGTATCTGGATAATCGTAAGGCACTTTTCCACGAGAAACAGTTCCTTCAACAGGTGGCTGAGAAGTTCTTCCGTCGCTAAAATTTGGATTTTCTGAATAGGTGTCATAGCCGACAGATTTATACATATCAGGCATATATTGGTAATTTGGCTTTGTTTTATCTAACCAACAGGATGATAACGTGAATAAAAAAGCCAAGGCTATTGTTATTTTTAAAATGTTCTTCATTTTAATTAATGCTTTTCAGTTACTTTAATTTCTACAGTTCCTGTTTTTTCCAGAAATGCAATTAGTTCATCTTCATTTCCGTCAACAATCACTTCCATCACAAACATATCATCGGTTGTTCTAGGATCAGGGTTTTCAGCTTCTTTAAATGGCCATAATCTGCTTCGCATATAAAAGGTGATTACCATTAAATGCGCTGCAAAAAATACGGTCATCTCAAACATAATAGGCACAAATGCCGGCATATTTTGAATAAAAGTAAAACTTGGTTTTCCTCCAATATCTTGCGGCCATTGCTCTATCATCATATAATTCATCATCCAAACTGAAAAAACCAAACCAACACAACCGTACATAAAAGCGGTAATTGCGATACGTGTGCCTTTTAATCCCATCGCTTTGTCTAGCCCATGAACCGGGAATGGCGTATAAACCTCTTCAATATGATAATTTGCTGCACGCACTTCTTTTACGGCATCCATAAGGATATCATCATCATTATACATTGCTTGAACTACTTTGTTACTCATGATTTCCGTCTCTTAATTTTTTATATTTTTCTCCTGATGACTTCAAAATAGATTTAACCTCTGCCTGCGCAATCACCGGGAATGTTCTTGCGTATAAAAGGAATAGCACAAAAAAGAAACCGATGGTGCCAATAAAAATTCCAATATCCACAAATGTTGGCGAGAACATAGTCCATGATGAAGGTAAATAATCTCTGTGCAATGAAGTTACAATAATCACAAATCTTTCAAACCACATTCCGATGTTTACCACAATAGAAATAATGAAAGAGAAGGTGATGCTGGTTCTTAATCTTTTAAACCACATAAACTGCGGTGAAAACACATTACAGCTCATCATAAATAAATATGCCCACCAGTAAGGACCGGTTGCTCTATTTAAAAATGCATATTGTTCATATTCCACACCTGAATACCAGGCAATAAACAACTCGGTAATGTAAGCACAACCCACAATGGAACCTGTAATCATAATTACAATGTTCATCAATTCGATATGTTGTTTGGTAATATAAGCTTCAAGGTTTGACACTTTTCTCATAATGATAAGCAAGGTGTTTACCATGGCAAATCCGGAGAAAACCGCACCAGCAACAAAATAAGGAGGGAAAATAGTGGTATGCCATCCCGGAATTACTGACGTTGCAAAGTCAAAGGATACAATGGTATGTACAGAAAGCACCAAAGGTGTTGCCAAACCGGCCAATACCAAGGAAACTTCTTCAAATCGTTGCCAGTCTTTTGCCCTGCCTGTCCATCCAAAACTTAACAAGCCATATATTTTCTTTTGAAAAGGTCTGATTGCCCTGTCGCGTAACATCGCAAAATCGGGTAATAAACCTGTCCACCAAAATACCAATGAAACCGATAAATAGGTTGAAATCGCAAAAACGTCCCATAACAATGGAGAGTTAAAGTTGGTCCAAAGTGTTCCAAATTGGTTTGGCAATGGCAATACAAAATGCGCATTCCAAACACGACCCATATGAATAACTGGGAATAAACCCGCTTGAACAACCGAAAAGATAGTCATCGCTTCCGCAGAACGGTTGATACCCATTCTCCATTTTTGACGAAACAACAACAATACGGCAGAGATTAGCGTACCGGCGTGACCAATACCTACCCACCATACAAAGTTAGTGATATCCCAAGCCCAGCCAACAGTTTTATTTAATCCCCAAACGCCAATTCCTGTCCCTATGGTGTATACTATACAACCAATACCCCAAAGGAATGCCGTAAGCGCGATTGAAAAAGCTATCCACCATAATTTATTTGCTTTACCTTCAACTGGAGCGGCTACATCAACAGAAATGTCATGGTAACTTTTATCTCCTTCAATTAAAGGTCTTCTAATAGGTGCTTCGTAATGAGACGACATAATTCTAATTTAATTATAATCTATTAATAATCTTTTTATGCTTCTTGAATGTTTCTCACTTTTACGTGATAAACAACATTTGGTTTTGTGCCAATGAACTCCAATAAGTGATAGGCTCTTTTATCTTCGGCCAAACTTTTAACAGTATCTTCTTGTTTATTGATGTCACCAAAAACCATTGCTCCGGCTGAACAAGCATTTGAACAAGCAGTTTCAAACTCATTTGTATTTACCGGTCTGCCTTCTTTTTTGGCTTTTAGGATGGTTGCCTGAGTCATTTGAATACACATAGAGCATTTTTCCATAACCCCTCTTGAACGAACCACAACATCTGGATTTAATACCATTTTGCCTAAATCATCGTTCATGTTGTAATCGAATTTGCTGTTGTTTGGATATTCAAACCAGTTAAATCGACGCACTTTATAAGGACAGTTATTTGCACAGTAACGCGTTCCGACACATCGGTTATACGCCATTTGATTTTGACCCTGACGGCCATGGGAAGTTGCCGCTACCGGACAAACTGTTTCGCATGGAGCGTGGTTACAATGCTGACACATAACCGGCTGGAAAGCAACTGACGGATTTTCGGAAGGATCTTCCAAGGCATCCATCGCGTTTTTGAAGCCCATTGCTCCTTTACCATTGTCTTTTACTTCATTGTCACCGGCAAAATTTTCTTCGTGAGAATAATAACGGTCGATACGCAACCAGTGCATATCTCGAGAACGTCTGATTTCGTCTTTTCCAACAACAGGAACATTATTTTCGGCGTGGCAAGCAATAACACAAGCGCCACAACCTGTACAAGTATTTAAATCTATGGAAAGGTTAAAATGATGACCTACGGTTCTGTCAAATGATTCCCATAAATCAACCGATGATGCTTCAACCTCTTTGTGATCTAAAGACACTTTTGGCGATTTATTCCATGTGTGATTTGGATCAATTGAAGTATCATTATACGTTTCCAAAGTGGTTTCTTTAATAATGTCGCCTCGGCCCATTAAGGTATTTTGCAATTGAACACAAGCAAATTCATGTTCGCCTGCAGCCAATTTTAAAGTTACATTTGGCTGAAAATTATTAAAGTCTTTATAAAATTTATAAGCATTTTTACCCGTTTGCATTTCTGCTTTCATTCCTTGTTTTCTGCCATATCCAAGCGCCAGACCTAAAGATCCTTTTGCTTGTCCCGGCTGAATAAAAACCGGTAATATTTCTGAAACGCCATTTACGGTCAGTTCCACCAAACTTCCGTTTAATGCGCCGTTTGCAACATAATTATTAACTGCGCCCAAAGCCACGGCATCAGCTTTCGACATCGTTAAATAGTTATCCCAAGAAGTTCTTGTGATTGGATCAGGAAATTCCTGTAACCAAGGATTGTTGGCCATTTGACCATCACCCAAACCTATTTTTACATAAAGTTCCAATTCTAAATCACTGCCTTTTATTGCTTCTAATTCAGTAGCTGCAGTCTCAACATCAACTTCCAGTGAAATTGCACCGCTTTGAGTTGCTTCAGAAGTAAAAACGCCGTCGTGCAACGCTTGATTCCAAGATTTGCCACCCAAAATTTCAGCATTCCAAGTTTCTTTTAAGAAATCATAGTAAGTTGCCGTACTGCCTGTCCAAACCAATAAACTGTCTTGAAACTGACGTGTATTAAACAATGTTTTAATGGTTGGCTGAATTAAGCTGTATTGTCCTTTTTTTATTTCAACATCACCCCAAGACTCTAAATAATGAGGTGTGGCCAAGGTATATTGAACCGCATTTGCAGTTTCATTGTCCTGCATAGAAAATGCAACCGATAATTTCACTTTTTTCAATCCTTCAACAAAAGCCGAAGCATTTGGCAAGGTGTAAACCGGATTTGAATTGTAAATAATGACTGCGCCAATTTTACCTTCATTCATATCGGTAATTAATTGTGCAACATCAGCATCATTTCCTTTTCTTATATTTTTGGTTGCGTTAACTTCTAAAACTTCGCTGTTCAAAGCTTTATTAATTGCCAAAGCAAGGATTTGTGCGTTTTTATCCTGAATACCTGTTAAAACTACCCCTTTACTTCCGGCTGTTTTAAGTTGTGCTGCTGCATTTTGAATGGCAACATTTAAAGGAGTTGCTTCAGTTGGAACAACACCATTTACAACTGCTTGGTATAATTTTATAAGAGTTTGATTTTGCTCAGATGGTTTTACCATGATACGCTTATCGGCATTGGCGCCTGATAAAGACATATTTGATTCAAACTGAATGTGGCGCGACATTTTTCCGTTGGTTGGAACCCGTCCTTTTGAATAGCGGGCTTCAAAGCCACCACCTTGCCAATTTCCTAAGAAATCTGCACCAATCGAAACAATTACTTCTGCTTTTTCAAGATTATAATCTGGCAATGCTCTAGTGCCATACATCAATTCAAAAGCATCCAATGCCGCAGATTCTGAAACTGCATCATATTCAACGTGAGCTACATTTTCAAAAGTTTCATTTAATTTGGCAATCAATTTTTTGGTTGAAGGACTTGCGCTAGTTCCGGTTAAAACCGCTATTGGCAAACCTGCAGCTTTAACCTCATTTAATTTTGCGATAATTTGTTGGTCGGCTTCATTCCAAGAAATTTCAGCGCCATTTGCTTTAGGGCCTTTTAATCGAAGGCTGTCATATAAAGAAAGTACCGATGCTTGCACACGTGCATTTGTGGCTCCATTCGCATCTTTGTTCGGTTCAATTTTTATTGGGCGTCCCTCTCTAACTTTTACCAAAACATTCGCGAAATCAAAACCATCCGCTATGGTTGTTGCATAATATTCTGCAACACCCGGAATGATATCATTGGGTTTAATGATATAAGGAATTGATTTTACAACCGGACCTTCGCAAGAAGCTAAAGTTACCGCGGCAGTTGTGAATCCAACATACTTTAAAAAGTCTCTACGTGTTGTTGATGAAGCTTCCAAGGTTTTTTTATCTCCTAAAAACATATCCATCGGAATTTCTTCAGGAAACTCATTATGTTTTAACGTATCAACAATAGCGCTATTTTCATTTAGCTCTTCAACACTTTTCCAGTATTTTTTGTTTGATGCCATTTTATATTTGGTTATTTACTTCGTAATTAATATTAATAGTGACATTTAGCACATTCTAATCCTCCCATTTGGGCGACAGTCACTTTTTCTACACCGTATTTTTTAGACAACTGGTCATGGATATTTTTATAATAGCCATTTTCCTTTAAGTCTACTTCTGTTGTTCTGTGACAGTCAATACACCATCCCATTGTAAGTGGCGCAAATTGTTTCATATCGTGCATTGTTTCAACAGGACCGTGACAAGTTTGACAAGACACACCGGCAACGGTTACGTGTTGTGCGTGGTTGTAGTAAGCAAAATCGGCTAGATTATGAATTCGAACCCATTCAATAGGTTTTTGTTCATAGCCTTCAATATATTTTACATTTTCCTTATCCCAGCCAACTGCATCGTATAATTTCTGAATTTCTTTATCTAAATCCTCTTTGGTATAATTTCCAAACAATTCACCTTTATATTCTGAAATTGATTTATGGCAATTCATACAAACATTGGCTGTTGGAATACCAGAAGTTTTGCTGTGTTTTGCTGAAGAGTGACAATATTGACAATCAATTTTATTGTCTCCGGCATGCACCGCATGTGAAAATACAATTGGTTGAATTGGCTGATAGCCTTCATTGACATCAATTTGCATTAACCATCCAAATAATAACCAAGCTCCTAATAAAATAGAGAATATTATGAAAAGAAAACGCAAGAAAGGATTGAAAATCAATGTTTTTAAAACGCTCACTCCCGATTCTTCATCGTCTGCAACAGCTTTTCTGTTGGTTGTGGCCGCTACTATTAAAGATAATAATAATAAGGCACCAATTGCGATTGCAAGGGTTGGCAAAACGCCAATTCCTGGTTTGTTAAAAATTTCCTGATCTGCGGCTGCAGTTGTGGCTGCAACAGGTGCAACATCGCCAACGGCCATATATTTCAATAAATCATCTAAATCCTGATCCGTCAGCTGCGGAAATGGCGTCATGGCAATAGGAGAATATTCAGAAGCAATTTTCGCCAATTTATCACCCGATGCAACTAAAGCCGCATTGTCTTTAATCCATAATTTTAACCAGTCATCCTCATACTTGTCACCAATTTTTAAAAGTGGCGGACCAATTAACTTGCCTTCCAGTTTGTGACAAGCAGCACAATTTGTTTTATAAATTTGCTTACCGCGCTCTACGCCTGGATCAACTTCTGTCGCCACTGCAGCAACAGCTTCAACAGGTTTGCCTTTTGTATATTCTAAAATATCTTTAATATCTTGATCAGACAGTTGCGGATTCGCTGTCATTGGCAATCTATTGTTCTCTTCAAAAACCTGAATTGCTAATTTATCTCCCGACTTAATCATTGCCGGACTGTCTTTAATCCAGGCAATTAACCAATCTTGGTCTCTTTTATCGGTAATCCCCAATAAAGCGGGACCCACTAATTTTCCTTCTAATTTATGACATGCTGCGCATACAGATTTGAAGAGTTTCTCTCCATTCGCTGGATCACCCTGTGCCGATAAATTTAGCGAGAAAAAGAATAGGAAAACAAGACCAGTAGTGACTAATCTTGATAATGGACTGTGTTGTTTCACACTTTTCATATTTAAAAAAGATATTTTCTTTCTAGTTTGGTACAATATTTTCATATACAAATATATGACTTTAATCATTTTTTTAAGGATTGGACAAAAGTAACATATATTAATAATACTTAAAATCTAAAAATTGTGTTAAATGTAATTTATATTCATTCTAAATAACTAGTTTATGCACTTACATTTCCAGGAAAATTATAAATTTGAAAATTATATAAAATATTATGAATAAACTATCAATAAAAGCAATAATTATTGTTCTTTTTGCCACTTTTTTAAGTTCAAACACTTTATTGGCGCAAAGTGAAAATGAAAAGATTAATACCTTAATCGAACAAAAAAAGGCTTATAATAAAACCAATAAAAATATAATGGTCTTTAAAATTCAGATTTATAATGGCAATGAAACTCAAGCTTATGCCATTAAAAGAAATTTTGAAGCCGATTTTCCTGAATACCGCACCAAAATTATTTACAAAACACCAGAATGGAAAACACATGCCGGAAATTTTAGAACGCGTTTGGAAGCCGACAGGGCGCTTAATCTCGTTAAAATAAAGTATGCCGGAGCCATTGTTTTGGAAGAAAAGATTTAAATCCTATCCTCGGCTGCGTCAGGTAAACTTTCCGAAGGAAAGGGAGTTTGATTCGTAATTAGCATGGTATTTGCAACAAAAAACTTTTAACTTTTAACTTTTTAAACCACCCTGTTTAATCTTTCAAACAAGCGGGTTTTTAAGTTGTTATAATCTACAATAGATTCCATTATTTTATCTCTTTCTTCTTCAACACCAAACTCGGCAATAAGTGAATTAATTTTTTGTTCAATAAGAATTCTGCGCATATTGTAAATGGCATCAAGCACCATTTTAGAAAGGTCGCTTTTTTTGCTTCTGATAAAAATATTTTTGCGTTCCCAATTGCTTAACACATGCCTTTCGTCATCCATTAAAATAGTGGTCACCAAATTTGCCACTTCGTAATTTTCGTGATTTACCAATTTATCCACAGAAATAGTTTCATCTTGGTTTAATTGGAATATTATTTCGAAGTAAATATTTTTAAAAGTGTCGTTGGTAAATTCCACCTCATCATCATGCAAATTCAAATAGATTTCCTTTGAAACCATATTGTTGAATTTTACCTTTTTTATAGGTTGAAATTCCGCATCTTCCGCTTCTTCCTCTGCAACAAAATCGACAAACTCCACTTCGTTATTACCATACAGCAATAAAATTTTTATAATTTCCCGTTCATATTTTTGAAGCTCGTTAACTTTTTCGAATTGCGGTGTTTTTTGCAATACCGCTTCTGTTGGTCTTTCTTGAATTGGCCTGGAAGAAGCATCTCTTTCTTCCTTTTTATCGATTTGTGCCAGCTCACTGAAAAGTACATTTTCGGAAATATCCATAATTCTGGAACATTCCTGAATGTAAACTTCACGCTGAATTCGGTCGGGAATTTTAGAAATACTGACCACAATATCCCGAATTAATCCGGCTTTTTTAACGGGATCGTGCTGTGCTTCTTCCATCAATAAAGCCACTTTAAAATTGATGAAATCTTTGGAATTTTGTTTTAAATATTCTTTTAATTCCTGACTGCTTACTTTTTTAGAAAAACTGTCGGGATCATCTCCATCAGGGAACATCACCACTTTTACATTCAATCCTTGCTCTAAAATAAGGTCAATTCCGCGAATCGAAGCCCTGATTCCTGCGGCATCGCCATCAAAAAGAATGGTGATATTTTTTGTAAGTCGGTTGATCAATCGAATTTGATTTTCAGAAAGTGCGGTTCCTGAAGAGGAAACCACATTTTCAATGCCTGCCTGGTTAAATGAAATCACATCGGTATAACCTTCAACCAAATAACAATTGTCTTCTTTTGCAATGCTTTGCTTTGCATAATAAATACCGTATAAAACATTGCCTTTGTGGTAAATTTCACTTTCAGGCGAATTTAAATATTTGGCCGCTTTTTTATCGTTGACTAAAATTCTTCCTCCAAAACCAAGAACCCTGCCGCTCATACTGTGAATTGGAAACATCACACGGCCTTTAAAACGGTCGAATTGTTTGGTTCCTGTGGATGAAAGCAAATCGTCTTTGACAATGGTAAGTCCGGTAGCCTCTAAATATTTGAGGTTGTATCCTTTATTTAACGCTTCAGATGAAAAGGCTTCCCACTCGTTCAAAGAATATCCCAATTGAAATTTTTGAATGGTTTCATCGGTAAAACCGCGTTCTTTAAAATAACTTAAGCCAATTGCTTTTCCCTGATCGGAGTTAAGCAAGGTTTCATGGAAATAATCGCGTGCATATTCCGAAACAATAAACATACTTTCACGCTCATCGGCCTGATGCTTTTGTTCATTGCTTTGTTCGGTTTCCTCAATTTCAATATTGTATTTTTTGGCCAAGAACCGAATGGCTTCAGGATAGGAATAATGTTCCTGTTCCATTAAAAAAGTAACCACGTTGCCGCCTTTTCCCGAACTGAAATCTTTCCATATTTGCTTTACGGGAGAAACCATGAACGACGGACTTCTTTCCCCGGAAAACGGACTCAATCCTTTGTAATTGCTGCCCGATTTTTTTAACTGCACAAACTCGCCAATCACCTCCTCAACGCGGGCAGTTTCAAAAACTTTATCGATGGTACTTCTGGAAATCAATGGTGTTTATCTTTTGAATTTTATTTTTCTAAATTACAATTAATACCGACAAAAAAAAACTGCTCAAGGAAATTTTACCTTTAAAACAGTTTTTTTTTAGATTTTATTTATTTGAGACTTATGAAACAGCTTTTAACTTTTTTATGGTTGATCTGTCTATTTTATCTTCAGCATAATCTTTTGTGATTTTAAGCGTTTTTTCGCCAGTTCCCGGCAAATCAAACATCGCATCAGTCAAAATGGCTTCACACAAAGACCGAAGTCCGCGAGCGCCCAATTTATATTCAACCGCTTTATCAACAATAAACATCAACGCATTTTCATTGATGGTAAAATCGATGCCATCCATTTTAAACAATTTTTGATATTGTTTTATGATGGAGTTTTTAGGCTCGGTTAAAATCATTCTCAAAGTTGTTTCATCCAAAGGATCCATATGCGTCAATACCGGCAAACGACCAATAATTTCAGGAATTAAACCAAAATCCCTTAAATCTTTCGGAATAATGTATTTTAACATATTTGCTTTGTCAACAACATCGCCTTTTATGGAAGCGCCAAAACCAACTTCTTGACGGTTTAACCTTTTTCCAATCACTTTATCAATCCCGGAAAATGCACCTCCGGCCATAAATAAAATATTTTTGGTATTGACCTCAATAAATTTTTGGTCGGGATGTTTTCTTCCTCCTTTTGGCGGAACATTCACCACAGAACCTTCCAATAATTTTAACAATGCTTGTTGAACGCCTTCTCCGGAAACATCACGGGTTATTGACGGATTGTCGCCTTTACGGGCAATTTTATCAATTTCATCAATAAAAACAATGCCGCGCTCCGCTTTGCTCACATCATAATCTGCCGCCTGTAATAAACGTGTTAAAATGGTTTCCACATCTTCGCCAACATAACCAGCCTCGGTTAAAACAGTAGCGTCAACAATACAAAACGGCACATTTAACATTCTTGCGATGGTGCGTGCAATTAATGTTTTGCCAGTTCCGGTTTCACCGACGATGATAATATTGCTTTTTTCTATTTCAACCTCTTCTTCATCTTTGGAATCTGGCTGAATCAATCGCTTGTAATGGTTATAAACCGCAACGGACATCACGCGTTTTGCCTGATCTTGTCCAATCATATATTGGTCAATAAAAGCTTTTATTTCTTTTGGTTTTTTAACAAGCAAATCATAACTGAGCACGGTAGAATTACTGCCGGCAATTTCTTCCATCACAATGCCATGGGCCTGCTCAATACATTTGTCGCAAATATGTGCGTCCAAACCTGCGATTAGCAAATCTGTTTCTGGCTTTTTACGTCCGCAAAACGAACATTCCAATACTTCATCCTTTTTTGCCATCTTTTTTAGTTCTTGATTTTTTGTTAGTTTTTTGAAACTGTAACCAATTTATTTTCTGATTAAAACTTCGTCAATCATTCCGTAAGCTTTTGCTTCATCGGCTTTCATCCAATAATCACGATCTGAATCATGATGTACTTTTTTCAAGGTTTGACCCGAATGTTTTGAAATTATTTGATACAATTCATCTTTCAATTTCAAGATTTCACGTGTTGTAATTTCAATATCACTCGCCTGGCCTTGCGCACCACCCAAAGGTTGGTGAATCATTACGCGTGAATGCGGCAATGCCGAACGTTTTCCTTTTGTTCCTGCACACATTAAAACAGCGCCCATTGATGCGGCTATTCCTGTACAAATTGTGGCAACATCCGGTTTTATAAATTGCATTGTATCGTAAATTCCCAAACCGGCATAAACGCCTCCACCTGGTGAATTAATATAAATACTTATGTCTTTTGAACTGTCTACACTTTCCAAAAACAACAATTGTGCTTGTATAATATTGGCAACATAATCATCTATTCCTGTTCCCAAAAAAATAATTCTATCCATCATCAAACGCGAAAAAACATCCATTTGGGCAACGTTTAACTGGCGTTCTTCAATAATATAAGGCGTAAGACTGCTGACCAATTTGTCATAATACATGCTATTGATTCCATGCTGCTTAGTCGCGTATTTTTTAAATTCTTTTCCGTAATCCATTTTTCAGGTTTTAAAATATTAAGTCTACAAAGATATGAAGTATTTATTTATTTTAATCTGAATTTAAAATTTGTGTGTATTTATCTAAATTTCAATCATTTTTTATTCATTTTTATTATGCGCGCATAATATTATTTCTTATCTTTGATAGCAAATTTTGATATAAAACTTTAAATAAAATCACAAGAAATGAGAAATACTTTACTGACAATCTCCTTATTTATTTTTTCAATAAGCAGTTACGGACAAGAATTTGTAAACGGAACCATCATCACGCAACGTTATGACACCATTACAAACGTAAAAATCGAAAAATTAAATGACGCAAAAAGTTTGTTGCATCTAAACTATATTGATGCCAATGGCAATCAACAGAAACCTGACATTGCATCCATAAAAAGTTACACCAGAGGCGATGAAAATTTTACGCGCATATACAACAATGGCGATATGGTGATGGTAAAACAAATTACCGCCGGTAAAAAATTGAATTTATACGAAAGAAATTATAACGGTGTAACCGTGTATTATGTAGAAAAAGTTTTTGATGAACTTATAAAAGTACCTTCTTCCGGATCAAAATACCAAAAAGTTTTGGGCGATTTTTTAAGCGATTCTCCTGAAATTGCTCAAAAAATTAAATCGAAAGAATTGCAGGACCTAAACGAAATTGTATCACTTTACAATAAAGATTAATTTTTGCATCAAATTATAAAAGTCCGCTGATGTTTTTTCATTAGCGGACTTTTTTTATTCATTTTACTTATATTTGAAATTTGTAACGCCCTTTTTATAATGATGAAATTTTACACGCTTATTTTATTCCTGCTGATATTTCAGTCGGCCATTACCGCTCAAAACTACCAACAACGATTTAATGAAATTGATGTAAAACATTATAATTTAGCGATACAAGTAAACGATTCAACCAACAATATTCAGGCAAAAATGACTGTTTCACTAACCTTTAAACAATTGGTGAGTGAGTTTCATTTGGATTTGGTTCAAAAAGATTCCACCGGAAAAGGAATGTACATTGAATCTGTTTTTCAAAATAAGGACACGGTATCATTTACGCATACCGACAATAAAATCACAATTAAGCCGAACTTTGTGAATACCGACAGCATTTTTAATTTTGAAATCACCTACAATGGTGTTCCAAAAGACGGACTTATTATTGGCAAAAACATTCACGGAGACCGAACTTTTTTTGCCGATAACTGGCCAAACAGGGCACACAATTGGTTTCCTTGCGTTGACCATCCTTCGGATAAAGCAACTGTGGAATTTAAAATAATTGCACCCAACCATTATCAGGTAATTGCCAATGGCTACTTATTTGAAGAAACCAATTTATCCCACAATTTAAATCTTTATCACTATAAATCTGCCGAACCGTTGCCAACAAAAGTGATGGTGATTGGCGTTGCGCGTTTTGCGGTACAACATCTAGGGGAAACAAACAACATTCCCGTTTCAACTTGGGTGTATCCGCAAACAAAAGAACAAGGGTTTTATGATTTTGCCAACTCAAAAAAAATTCTCGAGTTTTTTATCGGAAAGTTTGGCGAATATCCTTATCAAAAATTGGCAAATGTGCAATCTAAAACGCAATTTGGCGGCATGGAAAATGCCGGAGCCATATTTTATTTTGAGAAAATAGTGAACGGAGAACGAAGTCATGAAGATACCATAGCCCATGAAATTGTGCATCAGTGGTTTGGAAATTCAGCTTCGGAGATTGACTGGCCTCATTTGTGGTTAAGTGAAGGTTTTGCCAACTATTTTACCAGTTTGTATATTTTAGAAACCAAAGGTGAAGATGCTTTTCAACAAAGAATAAAGGAAGAGCGCGAAACTGTTTTAAATTTTTACAAAAAGAAACAGACTCCAGTTATTGATACAGACAATACCCATTTAATGAGTTTGTTAAACGCAAACTCCTATGAAAAAGGCGCTTGGGTGTTGCATATGCTTCGCAAAAAACTGGGTGATGAAACTTTTTGGAAAGGAATCAGAAGCTATTATGAAAAATTTAAATTAAGCAATGCTTCAACCAACGATTTTAAAAATGTGATGAAAAACGTTTCCGGCCAAAATTTGGATACCTTTTTTACGCAATGGCTTCAAAAAGCAGGACATCCTGTTTTAAAAACATCATGGCTTTATTATCAAAATAAACTTAGGCTGCTCATTGACCAAACACAGGAAAATTCATTTCAATTTCCGCTTGATGTTGAAATCATTTACGCCGACGGCACTTCTGAAATAAAAACAATCGAAATTTCCCAAATAGCAATTCCTTATGAAATCGACACCAAAGGAGAAGTAAAGGATGTTAAATTTGATCCAAATGCTTGGTTGTTGTTTACGCTAGTTGATTAGTTTCAAGTTCTAAGTTTCAAGTTTCAGGTTTTTTTGATTTCTGGAATGACACCGCTAACTTTTATCTTTCAGAACAGGCAGGCAGCAAACTGTATTTACATCTTCGGCCTTCCGTCTTCGGACTTTCACACTTTGTAACTTATTAACTTATTAAGTATTACCTTTGCAAAAAATATAAGAATGACCTTTTCCGATTTAAATTTAAACCGATTTTTACTGAACGCTTTAGACGACTTAGGCTTTGCCGTTCCAACGCCTATCCAAGAAAAGGCATTTTCGGTGATTATGAGCAGTAAAGATGTTGTTGGTATTGCCCAAACAGGAACTGGTAAAACTTTTGCTTATTTGCTCCCAATATTAAGACAACATACTTATTCTGATCAAAAACACCCACGGGTTTTAATTATTGTTCCAACCCGGGAATTGGTGGTGCAGGTGGTTAAAGACATTAAAAGTTTGACGCCTTATATGAATGTACGTTTTGCCGGAATTTATGGCGGAACCAATATAAATACCGATAAACAGCTTGTTCATACAGGCTTGGATATTTTAGTTGCAACGCCAGGACGTTTGTTGGATTTGGCTTTGGACGGTGTTTTAAAACTGAAATTTATCCAAAAATTTGTGATTGATGAAGTTGATGAAATGATGAACTTGGGTTTTAGACCACAAATAATTACCTTGATGGATCTGCTGCCTAAAAAACGCCAGAGCATTTTATTTTCTGCAACTTTAACCAAAGAAGTGGATAATTTGTTGGATACTTTTTTTAAATCTCCCGTTAAAATTGAAGTTGCAACCAGCGGAAGTCCGTTAGATACTATTCAGCAACAAGCCTATCCGGTTCCAAATTTTTACACAAAAGTCAACTTTTTAAAAAATATTTTACAAGACAAGAATACTTTTAATAAGGTTTTGGTATTTGTGAAAAACAAAAAACAAGCTACTATTTTGTTTGATGAAATGGATTTGGCGCTTCCGAAACAAGTAGCCGTCATTCATTCAAACAAAACGCAAAATTATCGTTTGCGTTCTGTGGAAAAATTTGAAAAAGGAAGCACTTCTGTTTTAATTGCCACCGATATTATAGCGCGTGGACTGGATTTAACCAACGTAAGTCACGTAATAAATTTCGACATTCCAAAAGAGCCCGAAAATTATATTCACCGAATTGGAAGAACTGGCCGTGCCGAACAATTGGGAACTTCCATTTCATTATTTACGGAAGCTGAAGCCGATTATTTGGGTGAAATTGAATTGCTGATGAACCGTGAAATCGATGTTTTTGACCTTCCGGAATCGATTGAAATTGCAACGCAGTTAATTGATGAGGAAATTCCGAGATCAGAACTTGAAGAATCTTCAAGTGAAAAGAAAAAGGAGACAGCTGAAGGCGGATTGGCATATCATGAGAAAAAAGAGAAAAACAGAAAAGTAAATTTAGGCGGTTCATACCGTCGTGAAATTGTAAAAAAATATAAAAAACCGCTCACGCGCGGACAAAAAAAGAAGTAGGTTTAGACCAAGTTAAAACATAAAAAAACGCCTTAAAGAGATTCTTAAAGGCGTTTTTTAATTTTATAGAAATGCGAATTTTTATTTGTAAACTTCTTTTACAAATTCTTCATAGTTCACTTCTTTCGTTTTAAAAGTCATTTTTTCTTTATAGAAATTCAATAATTTTTGACTTACCAATTGTTCCTGCAAACGTCTTGCTTCATCTTGGTTGCTTAAAACACGTTGGGCAATATCATCCAATTCCTTTTCTTCCGGATTTAATTGTCCGTATTGTGCCATTTGAATTTTCACAAAACCTTTGGTAAAGTCTTTCAATTCGTCATAACTAACCTGAAGTTTGTTGTCTTTTAAAATTTTCCCTTCAATTAATTGGTAACGCAACCCTTTTTCCGATTTTTCATATTCTTCAGCAGCATCTTCTGGAGTCATCGGTTTTTCACCGGCAACAACCATCCATTTTTTAAGGAATTCAGCAGGCAAATCGAATTTGGTATTTTCCACCAGATATTCGGTTACAGCATTCAACAATTGTTGATCGGATTGTGTTAGGAATTGCTTTTCAGCATCTTCCTTAATTTTTGCTTTTAATTCGGCTTCCGATTTCACAACATCAGCACCAAATATTTTATCAAACAATTCTTGGTTAATTTCAGCAAGTTCATTTGCGTTAATTTCTTCAATGGTAAAAGTTACCGGAATTTCAATACCGTGAATTTCATCGTGGCTCAAACCCAAAGCGCCCATTAATTTGTGGTCGTCATCAAACAAACCTTTGGTGTTTAATTCAACAACATCTCCAACTTTTTTTCCAAGTAATTTTTGTTGATTGGCTTTTCCTTTGATGGATTCTAAAGAAATAGTCGATTTTTTGTTGATTTCTTTTTCTTCGTTTACAAAAGTTCCGGCAATGTTTACGCCTTCTTCAACAACATCTTTAGGAACCAATTTTCCAAAACGTTTTCTGATGTTTTCAACTTCTTTTTTCAACAATTCTTTATCTGCAACAATATTGTATTGTGTCACTTTATTTTTTGCGTCAAGGTTCACCTCAAATTCAGGAGCCAGACCCAATTCAAATTCAAAAACATAATCATCTTTATCCCAAGAAAATTCTTCTTCCATTTTTGGCAATGGATTTCCAAGAATATCTAATTTTTCTTCAATTAAAAAATTGTTTAATGCTTCTTGCAACAATTTGTTAACCTCATCAATCATAATAGATTTTCCGTACTGTTTTTTAACCATTCCCATAGGCACTTGTCCTTTTCTAAATCCGGGAACATCCGCTTTTTTACGGTAATCCAGTAAAATTTTCGCTACTTTTTCTTGGTAATCTGCGGCTGAAATTTCAACCTTTACCACTGCATTTAACGCATCGATATTTTCTTTTGTAATATTCATTTTATGCTGTTTTTATCTTAAATCATTCAAAATTGGGTGCAAAAGTACTATTTTTTACGCATCTAACAAATATTTAACCCGTTCAAATTCAACTATTTTATTGCTATTCGTCTAAAAATGAATATAAAATAGATTCAAAAACAGAGAGTATCAAACTAAATAATAGCGCAATCCAGAAACCGGTTACCTGAAAACCATCAATAAGATTGTCGGCCAACAAGATAATTAACGCGTTGATCACCAGCAGAAACAAACCCAAAGTTACGATAGTGACTGGCAGTGTTAAAATGATAAGCAGCGGTTTTATGGTGACTCTCAACAATGCCAGAACGATTGCTACGATAACTGAACTGGTGAAATTTACAACAGAAACTCCCGGTAAAAAATGGGCAATAACCAATACGGCAACTGCGGTTAAGACTATTTTTAAAATTAAGTTCATGGATTTATGTTTTAAATGAATTATAAAATTAAGTAAAATTGTTTCAACAAACTAATTAGGTTAAAAAGTTGATGACCTCTTCATAAAACTGATCGGGATTCTCTGCATGAAGCCAGTGGCCGGCATTTTTAATAGTGACAATATTTGAATTTGGAAAGTGCGCTTCAATTAACGGTCTGTCATCTTGCATAATATAATTTGATTTTTCGCCTTTCAAAAATAAAGTTTCTCCATCAAAATGGGTAAAAGAAGGCAGCGCCTCGCCCACTTCGCTGTTGTGTTCCATCAAACTTTGCAAATTGAAACGGTAGTCCAATTTTCCTTTTGATTTCCAATAAACGTTTTTGAGCAAAAATTGCAAAACACCTTCATCTTTTATGTAGATTCTTAAAACATCCTCCACTTTTTTTCGGGTGTTGTGAAGCGAGAAATTAACCACATTCAATGCCGCTAAAATATCTTCATGGTGCGGTTTGTAATATCTGGGACTGATATCTGCAACCATTAATTTATCAACCAATTCGGGATAGGTAACCGCAAATCGCATCGCCACTTTTCCGCCCATGGAATGTCCCAACAAAATTATATATTCCAAATGATGGTGTTGCACATAATTGTACAAATCTTCCACCAGCAATTCGTAGTCAAATTCATCGGAATGAAAACTTCGTCCGTGATTGCGCTGGTCAATTAAATGCACTTCAAAATTTTCTGAGAATTGAGTACCCAACGATTTCCAGTTGTCGCTCATCCCAAAATAACCATGTAAAATAATCAATGGCTGTCCACTTCCTAAAATTGTTGAGTGCAGTAATTTCATTTTAATTGTTCGTTTCAGGTTAAAAAAGTTTCAAGTTTCAGGTTTCAAGTTTTAAAAAATAAAAAAATTCAACCTTTAACCTGATTTTTCACAATTCCATATTTTTTCCAAATAACATTTTTTTAACTGCCTGATATTTAATTCCCCCTTCGGGGGTTAGGGGGCTATTTTAACTTATTTTTATACATATTCACCACATTTTCCAATCCCAAATACAATGATTCCGTAATTAAGGCGTGACCGATGGAAACTTCCAATAAATTTGGAATATTTTGGGCAAAATACTGAATATTGTCCAAACTTAAATCGTGGCCGGCGTTAATTCCCAGTCCTATTTCATTTGCCAAAACAGCACTTTCAAAGTAAGGTTTTATGCCATTTTTATTTCCCAAACCATACTGTTTCGCAAATTCTTCGGTATACAGTTCAATTCTGTCTGTTCCGGTTTTGGCGGCGGCCTCTATTAGTTTTAAATCAGCGTCAATAAATATGGAAGTTCTGATGCCTTTCAAATGAAATTCGGCAACCATTTCTTTTAAAAAAGCTTGGTGTTTGATAGTGTCCCAACCGGCATTTGAAGTAATGGCATCAATGGCGTCGGGCACCAAAGTAACTTGTGTTGGACGAATTTCCAACACCATATCAACAAATTGCTTTATCGGATTTCCTTCAATATTAAACTCGGTGGTCACAATTTTTTTTAAATCAAATGCGTCCTGATAACGAATATGGCGCTCATCTGGCCTTGGATGAATGGTAATTCCTTCTGCACCAAAATCTTGAATATCGGAAGCCACTTTTACCACATTTGGATAATCTCCTCCGCGCGAATTTCTTAATGTGGCAATTTTATTTACATTTACGCTTAATTTTGTCATTCTTGATAAATCTTTAAAAATTAAATGAGTGTGCAAATTTACGAACTAAGAAACTGTATTTGGTTTTATTTTTGATTATTTTTGTGGCATAACGGCAAACAATATGGAAACAACCCCTTATATTTTAACAGAATTTCAAGCATTTACAAAGCGCACAAAAATCGCTGAAGTGAAATTGCTTTTTAGTGAAACCACCTATTCTCACTTTCCTGTTGTTGATAATGGCCATTTATTGGGATTGATTGCTGAAATTGACATCCGCACTATTTTTGAAGATGAAAAAGAACTTGGCAATTTTCAATATTTGTATCAGTTTTTTTTCACTGAAGAAGACAATAATTTATTGGAAATACTAAAGATTTTTGCGGCGAATGAAACAAATTTAATTCCGGTAACCAACGATTTGAATGAATATAAAGGCTACTGCGATTTAATTGATATTCTGCATGTTTACAACAACACGCCATTTTTAAAAAGCGAAGGCACGGTTTTAGGCATCGAAAAAAATGTTTCTGAATATTCATTTAGTGAAATTTGTCAAATTATAGAATCCAATGACGGGAAAATGTTGGGGATTTTTATTTCAGAAACCGACAATGCAACGGTGAAAATTACGCTCAAGTTTTACTCACAAGAGATTAATAAAATTATTCAATCATTTAGAAGGTATAACTACAAAGTGCTTTCAAAGCACAAAGAAGATTTTTACTTGGAAGATTTAAAAGAAAGATCCATTTACCTGCAAAAATACCTAAACATTTAAGGATGAAACGAGCATTACAAATTTTGATACACAAAGAAATGATTAATGGCGAAAAGCATCTGTTACAATTAAAAAATAAAATTTAAACAGATGAAAATTGCTATATACGGACAATATTACAAACCGGAAGATAAAATATACTTAGAAGAATTATTGAATGTTTTAAAAATTCATAAAATCCAGTACATCATTGAACTCAATTATTATGAAGGATTAAAAAAAGATATTTCAATTGCGAATGCAGAAACATTTTCTTCACATACAGCATTAGACGCCTCGTTTGATTTTATGTTTACCATTGGCGGCGACGGCACCATTTTAAGGGCCGTAACCTATATCAGGGATTCCAACATTCCAATAGTTGGGATAAATACTGGTCGGTTGGGCTTTTTGGCAACCGTAAAAAAAGAGGAAATTAACGCTGCCATTGAACAGCTTTTACAAAAAAATTACCTGATCCACAAACGCTCTTTATTAAGCGTAACAACCACGCCAAAAACTATTGGTTTGTCGTCCCTAAATTTCGCCTTGAATGAAGTTACCGTGAGCAGAAAAAATACGGCCTCCATGATTACCATTGAAACGTATTTAGATGAGGAATATTTAACTTCGTATTGGGCCGACGGCTTGATTATTTCAACCCCAACAGGCTCGACCGGATATTCCTTAAGTTGCGGCGGACCCATACTTATTCCACACGCAAAAAGTTTTGTGTTAACGCCAATTGCGCCTCATAATTTAAATGCGAGACCTTTGGTAATTCCCGATGAAACAAAAATTAAATTGATTGTTAGCGGACGAGAAGATAAATTTTTCTTGTCGCTGGATTCAAGAATTACAACCATCGACAGCAAAACGCATATTTTTATTGAGAAATCGGCTTTTACTTTAAATGTTGTTGAAATTAACAAGCAAACATTCATAAAAACACTTCGGGATAAATTGCTTTGGGGACAGGATGTGAGGAATTAGCCAAGCCTTTAAATTCCAAAGCAAATAGGGAATTAACACTGCAATAATTTCATTTAAAATCAGTTAATCAAAAAAGACGTTGCTAATCTTCAATAAGCAACTATAATTTTTTATATTTGCTGGCTATTTTATTTATGAAAAAAATTATTCTATTCACCGCAATCATCTTTATCACAATGACTTCTAAAGCTCAGATTAATGAAGTTGGACTGTTTATTGGCGGAAGCAATTATATAGGAGACATTGGTCCGGGATATTATATAAATCCAAATAATTTAATGGTGGGCGCTATTTATAAATGGAATATGAACCCGAGAATTGCCCTAAGAGGCACTTTTACCTATGCTGAAATATCGTCAGATGATGCCGACGCCACCAATAAAGCGAGATTCAATAGAGGAATGCGATTTACAAATAGCTTAAAAGAATTGGCGGTAGGTGTTGAATTTAATTATTTTGAATACAATTTAAACGACGACAGTAAATCTCGCACGCCCTATTTATTGGTAGAATTCGCTGCTTTTAATTACAATGCGGTAAGGTCTGAAACGCCTCCAGGAAGTCTGCAATATAATTATGAATCAAAAACAGCTTACGCAATTCCTTTTGGAATAGGCTATAAAGCAAGGTTGATTAATGCTTTCGCCATCGCTGTAGAAATTAGGGCCCGTTATACTTTTGTAGATGATATTGATTATAACAACCAAAAAATAAATTCACTAAAATTTGGAAATCCCGACAGTAATGACTGGTATGTGCTTAGTGGCATATCACTAGTATACACGTTTGGAAGACCTCCTTGTTACGCAAACCCTAATTGATGGAAGATTTTAAATCCCAAATAAATGCAGACAATCTCCCGAACCATATTGCAATCATTATGGACGGGAACGGAAGATGGGCCGAAATGAAAGGAAAACCTAGAGTTTTCGGACATAAAAATGGTGTAACCTCTGTAAAAGAAGTTATTGAAGGCTGCCGTGAAATTGGCGTCAACTATTTAACGCTTTATGCTTTCTCAACCGAAAACTGGAACAGGCCAAAACTGGAAGTTAAAACGTTAATGGCATTATTGGTGTCTTCTTTAAGAAAAGAATTAAACACATTGGTTAAAAACAACATCAAATTAAACACCATCGGTAATATTGAAAATCTGCCCGAAAAAGCACAAGTGGAACTTGCCGAAGTGGTTGAAAAAACAAAAAACAATACCTCTTTAACACTTACGCTTGCATTAAGTTACGGATCAAGGGAAGAAATTGTTAATGTTATCAGAAATATATCAAAAAAAGTTGTTAATAATCAAATTGCCATTGAAGAAATTAACGAAAATATTATTAATAATCATTTATATACGTTTTCTTTGCCGGATGTTGATTTATTGATTCGAACGAGTGGCGAAAAAAGAATCAGCAATTTTTTATTATGGCAAATTGCTTACGCCGAATTGTATTTTACAGATACCCTTTGGCCCGATTTTAGGAAAGAAAATTTATTTAATGCCATAGTAAATTATCAACACAGAGAAAGACGATTTGGTAAAACCAGCCAACAAATTGAAAAAATCAATGACTAAATTTAACATAGCGCTATTACTTTTTACAATTATTTTATCATCTAACGCCACAACCGCGCAAGAACTTCTAAAAAATAATTCAGAAAATATCGAAATAAAAAATGATACCCTCATTAAGGATATCATTGTTAACGATACCATCATTCCAATAAAAACAAACAATATTTTTGTTAAGGACAGCAATTACGAACTTGGTGGCATTACCGTTAAAGGGCTTCAAAAATTTGAGGAAGAAACCGTAAAAGTGTTTACCGGTTTAATCGTTGGCCAAGAAATTAAACTTCCTGGGGATAAATTGACCAGCGCCATTAAAAAATTGTATGAAACAAAACAATTTAGCAATGTGGAGGTTTATGTTTCTAAAATAGACGGAAATGTTGCCTATTTGGAATTTGAAGTTTTAGAGTTACCGCAATTGAACAATGTAACCATTGAAGGCGTTAAAAAAAGCAAGGCAAAAGATCTCCAAAAAGATGCCGAGCTTAAAAAAGGCGCCATGTTAACCGACAACTTAATTGTAACTTCTAAAAATTATTTCAGAAAAAAATACCAGGAAAAAGGTTATTTAAAAGCAAAAGTTACCATTGACACCAAGCCCGACACTTCAAGCGTAAATACCGTTAATATGTTGGTTTATATTGACAAAGGGGAGAAAATAAAAATAAAAAACATCAATTTTTCAGGGAATGAAGCTTTTAGTGATGCAAAGCTTAAAAAATCGATGAAAAAAACCAAACAAAAGATGCTTGGCCGGTTTTGGAAAAAATCAAAATATATTGAAGCCGATTTCAATACTGATCTTGAAAATATAGTAACTGCCTACAGTGAAAAAGGCTATAGAGATGCGCGAGTTATTGACCATTCTATGGCTTATAATGATGACAACACCATTAGTTTAGATATCAGGGTTGAAGAAGGGAAAAAATATATTTTTGGTGATATCCGATTTTTAGGAAATAGCCGATACACAGATCAACAACTGCAAAGTATTTTAAGAATAGAAAAAGGAGATACCTATAACGGAAAAGTATTGAAGGAAAGAGTTTCAGGTACCGGAAAACCGGATTCTGACGATATCACTACTTTATACCAAGATAACGGATATCTTTTTTCAAGAGTAATGCCTGTTGAAACAAGAATCAACAACGATTCTATTGATGTTGAAATCAGAATTTATGAAGACGCACCAACAAAAATTAAAAAAATTACCGTTAATGGAAACGACAGAACCAATGACCACGTAATTTACAGGGAAATTAGAACCAAGCCAGGTTATTTATACAGCAAAAGCGATATCATTAGAACCATCAGGGAAATTGGACAATTGGGCTTTTTTGATGCTGAATCAATTACGCCAGATTTAAATCCAAATTACCAAGACAAAACGGTTGACATCGATTATACCGTTGCTGAAAAAGGTTCAAGCCAAATAGAACTGCAAGGTGGTTATGGCGGAGGCTCATTTATTGGAACATTGGGATTGTCGTTCAATAACTTTTCTGTTAAAAATATATTTAACGGAAAAGCTTACAAGCCGCTTCCAATGGGTGATGGCCAAACGCTTTCATTGAGATTGCAAAAAAGCAGGTATTATACCACTTCAAGTTTTTCGTTTACCGAGCCTTGGTTGGGTGGCAAAAAACCACAATCATTGTCGTTTTCAATCTACAATTCTAAACAGTTTAGGTATGATTATATGACCAACAAAGTGGATAAAGACCAACGTTTAAACATTATTGGCGCCACTGTTGGCTTAGGAAAACGTTTAAAATGGCCAGACAATTACTTTACCTTGTCGCAAAGTGTCAGTTACCAATTGTACGATTTAAAAGAATACGGGATGAGAATTGGAAACTTAACCTTGAGCAACGGTAATTTAAACAACTTATCTTACAACATTACTTTAGGCAGAAGCTCGGCTGGTTCAAATCCGGTTTTCCCAACATATGGTTCCGATTTTAGCATCGGCGCAAAAATGACATTTCCTTACTCTTTGGTTGAAACAAAAGATTATTCATCCATTGAACTTGCCGAAAAATATAAATGGTTAGAGTATTACAAAGCAAGTTTCAAAGGAAAATGGTATACTGCATTATCAAAAGATTTGGTTATTATGTCAAATGCCGAGTTTGGTTTCTTAGGAAATTACAATAAAAAATTAGGCGATTCGCCTTTTGAAAGATACTTTGTTGGTGGAGACGGAATGGCTTCTTACCAGTTAGACGGAAGGGAAACCATCGCTTTGAGAGGTTATGAAAACGGTCGATTGTCAACAATAGACGGTGGTACTGTTTACAATAAATTTCAAATGGAATTGAGATATCCAATCACTTTAAAGCCTTCAGCATCTATTTATGTTTTAGGATTTTTAGAAGCCGGTAATTCTTATGAAGGATTTAAAAACTTTAACCCATTTGTGTTGAAACGCTCGGCCGGACTAGGTTTAAGAGTCTTTATGCCTGCATTCGGATTGTTAGGAATTGACTTCGCACACGGGTTTGATCCACTGCCAGGAGAGATGGTGAAATCGGGCTGGCAAACGCACTTTATAATTGGACAACAATTTTAACCAAAATCAGTTATATTTGTATAGATGAATAATTAATTGGCACGATTTTTTCTAAATACATTATAGTTATGACAAAGAGTATTTTTTTATTCGCGTTTTTAATTTTGGGCGCTTCAGCAATTGCACAAAAAGCCCAAAAAATAGGTTATGTTGATTTGGAATATATTCTGGAAAATATTCCTGAATATATGGAAGCCCAAACAAAGATCAATGCCAAGGCAATCACCTGGCAAAATGATATTGAAAAGCAGCAAAAAGAAATTGAGGCTTTAAAAGCAGATTTGAATAATGAAAAAGCGCTTTTGACAAAAGCGTTAATTGAAGAGAAAGAGGAAGATATACAAATTAAGGAACTGGATTTAAAAAATCAACAAATTGCGCACTTTGGCACGAATGGTGATTTGTTCTTTTTAAGACAACAATTGGTAAAACCTGTTCAGGATATTGTGTACAATGCAATTCAGGATATTGCTACAAAAAGAAAATTTGACTTTGTGATGGACAAATCGAGCGCGTTGCTTATGTTGTACACCAATAAGGAATATGATATTAGCGAGTTGGTGTTGAACAGCGTTACAAGATCCAAAAAAGTTGAAGCGGTAAAAGAAAAACAAAGTCAGAAAGAAGGTAAAGTTGACATCAATACAGATGAAAATGTCGAAGTAAATACTTTAATTAACAATGAAGCATTGCAAGAAAAAATAGATGATCGGGAAGCAAAAAAAGAAGCCTTAAAAAATAAAATTGAAGAACAAAAAGCCGAAAAACTAAGACAAAGAGAAGAACAAAAAAAAGCCATTGAAGAAAAAAGACAACAGAGAATAAAAGAAATTGAAGCGGCTAAAAAAGCCCAACAAGAAAAAAAACAAAATAATTAATTTAAACAACAAACAAGAAATGAAACATTTTAAAACCTTATTATTAATCGCAATAGTTACTTTAGGATTTAACACCATGCAAGCGCAACAAAAAATTGGTCACATCAGCACCGATTTGTTAATAAGCCTAATGCCAGAAACGAAAGCTTTAAATACTGAAATTGAAAAATTAAGCAAAACTTATGAGACTGAGCTAAAAGCTGAAGAAACAAAACTGGAAGCAAAATTAAAAAAATATGATGCTGAAGCAAGTTCTCAAACTGACGATGTGAACCAACAAAGAAGTATTGAGGTTCAAAAAGACCAACAAAATTTGTATCAAGCGTCTCAAGTTGCAAGAGAGGATATTACAAACAGAAGAAACGAAATATTAAAACCTATTTTGGAAAAAGCTAAAAAAGCAATTGATGATGTAGCTAAAGAACAAAGTTTTACTTATGTTTTAGAAGCTTCTACTTTAATTGTAGCAAACGGAACAGATTTGTTGCCAGCAGTGAAAACAAAATTAGGCCTAAAATAATAACAAATTATTTCCAAAAAATTAATCCCGCTATTGCGGGATTTTTTTTACTTTTATCTTAATGAAAAGCCCATAATGGGCAATTAAAAAACAAAGGCCAGTTTTTCCCAATAAATTAAATATTGAAAATTTTGAGCCCTCTTTTTCTATTATTATGAAAAACAAACCCATCGGTTTATTTGATTCAGGAATTGGCGGCACTTCCATATGGAAAGAAGTGGTAAAACTGCTTCCCAATGAAAATACCATATATTTGGCCGACAGCAAAAATGCGCCTTACGGAGAAAAATCATCCGAAGAAATTTTGGCTTTAAGCATTAAAAATACAGAGTATTTAATTTCAAAAGGCTGTAAATTAATCATCGTTGCCTGCAATACCGCCACCACCAACGCCATTGATTATTTAAGAAAAAATTATACGATTCCATTTATTGGAATTGAACCGGCGATTAAGCCCGCAGCCCTTTTAAGTAAAACTGGCGCTATAGGAATCTTAGCCACAAAAGGAACTTTATCGAGCAAATTATTTGAGAAAACCACCAAGGAATATACCAAAAACATTATCACAATTGAACAAGATGGCGAAGGATTGGTTCCTTTAATTGAAGAGGGAAAATTAAATTCCCCTGAAATTAATGCATTGCTTTCAACCTATTTAAAGCCAATGCTTCAATTTAATATCGATCATTTGGTTTTGGGCTGTACGCATTATCCTTACTTAATTCCTCAAATTAAAAAGATAGTTGGCGAAAATGTCACTATTATTGATTCAGGCGAAGCCGTTGCCAAACAAACAAAAGCTGTTTTAGAAAAACAAAACCTGCTTTCAACATCAACAACAAAAAGCCACCATCAATTTTATACCAATACCGAAACAACAGTTTTAAAAGAAATTTTAAGTGATGTTGCTGTTGAATTTAAGGTTGAAAAGTTGGATTTTTAGTCCTATCCCCAGCCCTTTCCTAAGGAAAGGGTGTTTGATTTGGACTTGTAAGAAAATATTTTTTATCTTTCTTAACCAATTTTATAACTTGAAACTTCAACTTGTAACTTCTAACGTATTAACTTTTAACTAATCTTCCTTATACCAACCGGCATATTTAACATAGTTATCGGCAATTCTGTTTATTTCCCCTGAAATCAATTCTTCGCTGATATCCTTTATTTTTTTCGCTGGCATCCCGGCGAAAATACAACCAGATTTTACGTGGGTTCCTTTAGTTAAAACCGCTCCGGCTGCGATGATGGAATTGCTTTCCACAATGCAATCATCCATAATAATGGCGCCCATTCCAATCAGCACATTGTCGTGTATGGTGCATCCGTGAACCAAGGCATTGTGGCCAATCGACACATTGTTCCCGATATTTGTTGGCGATTTTTGATAAGTTGCGTGAATTACCGCACCATCCTGAACATTCACCTTATTGCCCAATTTTATGTAATGTACGTCGCCCCTAATCACTGCGTTGTACCAAATACTGCATTGGTTCCCCATAATCACTTCCCCAATTATTACCGCGTTTTCAGCGATAAAACAATCTTCTCCAAAAATTGGTTTTATTCCGTTTAATTCTTTGATAATCATTTTTTAAATCTTTAAATAATTGTTGAGAAATCAGATTTATAAAGTTTATCGGCCTTAAAATTTGTAATTCATAAGTCGTAACTTGTAAATTAGAATGTTCCGTTAATGTTAGGGCAACCGCCTCTTTTTGGTGGTCTGCAACCAAAATTAAAGCCCAAGGTAATTTGATGGTAACCTGCATCATCAAACAAAATTTCGCCAGATTGCTTCGTATAGGTATAAGAAGCCATGAAGTTTTTATAATTAACACCAACAATGGGCGTTAAATAATTGAGCTCCTCGGTATCTGCATTGTCAAATCCTTTTCTGTATGAAAATGCTGCCCAAAGTTGCGCATCTGCTACATCTTTATAAACTTTAAAATTAAAATCCACAAACTTCTCCCCTGTTCTTTCAATGGTCTGAGCCATGACTGAAGGCTCCAATTGCAAACTTTTCCCCTGTCCATAATAATAACCCAATGTCACCAAATACCTTCTTAGATTTAGAGATTCATAGCGATCATTGTATAAATTTCTGGCAGATAACATAATATTTTTCGCAGTAAAATATGAGAAAAATCCGCCTTTATGGTAAGCCGCACCAAAATCGGCATTGAAATAACTCTCACTTTGAATAATTTGAGAAATCACAGGATCAGGAATCACAAATGAGCTTTCATCAACATTGTTATTTACGGCCATAAAAGAAAGTCCGAACGACAATTGGTTCACTTCTTCCATTCTTCCGAAGTTTAAATGATAAGCATAAGTGCCCTGAACGCCTTGTTGGGAATGATAGCCATTTTTATCATTAAAAAGAATGATGCCAACGCCCATACTTTCTCCAATGCGCGTATGTGCACTCAAAGTTTGCAAAGATGGCGCATTTTCTATCCCTGCCCATTGATTTCGAGCTGTAAGTCTTAATTTTCCGCAATTTCCAACGCCGGCGGCCGCAGGATGCACCAAATACACATTATCTGATAAATAATCAGAATAAATTGGCAGAGTTTCCTGAGATTTTACAAGGTTTGGAATGCTAAAAAGTAATATTAAAATAACTGTTTTAAGTGTTTTCATTCATTAAAAGAAATAATTCCAAATATATCATAATTATGCCTAATAAAAGTGCAGATGAGCATTTTTATTGAAAGCTGGACTGAAAATGATTGGAATTAATTATTAAAATCCTCCACCTAAAAAGCCTCGTTTTGATTGATTTAACAAAAAATTAATTCAGCGCTTTAAAAAATTAGTATCTTTGTAATTCGTTATGAAGCAATTATTAAGGAAAATATCGGCAATTATCATGGCATTTGTAGTGTTGCTATCTACGATGTCGTTTACCGTTAGTGAACACTATTGTGGTCACAAGTTGGTTGATATTGGCTTATTTTCAAAAGCTGAAGCTTGCGGAATGGAAATGCAAAAACCTGCTTCTTCTGAAAATTGCGAACTTTCAAAAAGCGATTGCTGCAAAGATGAAGTGACACAATTCACGGGTCAAAATGAATTAAATACCAGTTTTTCTTCCTTAAATTTTGATCAACAAATATTCGTTGCTTCTTTTGTTTATACTTATGTAAATTTATTTGAAGGTTTAGCTGCAATCAGCGTTCCTTATAAATATCATACGCCACCTCTGGTCGATAAAGAAATAACGATTCTTTATCAAGTTTTCCTTATTTGATACTTTTTATTTAATTACTGATTAGGTTTTATAAAGTTGTTTATGCTTTAAATACTTAATTAGTCATTTGCAGCTATTTTTTACTCAACAAAACAGCTTCATTTTAAATTAAATATCAAATATCAACTTATTATGTTTAATAAATTTATACGCTATTTTTTAGAAAATCGCATTGTCACCATCCTCTTACTACTTGTCTTTATTGGCTGGGGTTTGTCAACAGCGCCGTTTGAATGGAAGACTGGTTTTATTCCAAAAGATCCAGTTCCCGTTGATGCCATTCCTGATATTGGCGAAAACCAACAAATCGTTTTCACCGACTGGGAAGGAAGATCTCCCCAAGATATTGAGGATCAAATTACCTATCCGTTAACCTCATCGTTGCTTGGAATTCCAGGCGTCAAAACCATTCGAAGCACTTCCATGTTTGGATTTTCCAGCATTTTTATCATTTTTGATGAAGATGTAGAATTTTACTGGAGCAGAAGCCGGATTTTAGAAAAACTGAATTCACTTCCAAGCGGATTGCTTCCTTCAGACACAAAACCTATGCTTGGTCCGGATGCAACTTCTTTAGGGCAGGTTTTTTGGTACACGTTGGAAGGAAGAGATGCTGAAGGCAATGTAACCGGTGGTTGGGATTTACCGGAACTTCGAAGAATACAGGATTTTTATGTAAAATACGGACTGAATGCAGCCAATGGCGTGTCGGAAGTGGCCTCAATTGGCGGTCACGTGCAAGAATATCAGGTTGATGTTAATCCGGATGCGCTGAAAGCCTACAATATTGGTTTTGATATGGTGATGATGGCCGTAAAAAATACCAATAAAGATATCGGCGCAAATACCATAGAAATTAACAAAGCCGAGTATATGGTTCGTGGTTTGGGCTATATCAAATCTATTGAAGACATAGAAAAAGCGGTGGTGACCGTTAAAAACAATACGCCTGTACTTATAAAAGACCTCGCTGTGGTAAGTTTGGGCGCAGCGCCAAGAAGAGGCATACTTGATAAAGAAGGCGCCGAAGTTGTTGGCGGTGTTGTGGTTGCCCGTTATGGTTCAAATCCGCTGGAAGTCATCAACAATGTAAAAACTAAAATCAAGGAAATTTCAACCGGATTGCCTAAAAAAACCTTGGCCGACGGCACGGTAAGCCAGTTAACAATTGTTCCGTTTTATGACAGAACTGGCCTAATCCAAGAAACCATAGGAACTTTAGAAAGTGCCTTAACAGAAGAAATTATCATCAGTATTATTGTAATCATCATTCTGTTATTCAATTTAAGAGCCTCGGTTATTATTGCAAGTTTGTTGCCTTTGGCTGTAATTATGACTTTCATTATTATGCGTTATGCCGGTGTTGACGCCAATGTGGTGGCGCTTTCCGGAATTGCCATTGCCATTGGCGTGATGGTGGATGTTGGCATTGTTTTGGTTGAAAACAACATCCGATTTTTTGAAATGCCCGAAAATATCGGCAAAAAAGGAAAACAGCTTATCCATGTAATTTATGAGGCAACTACAGAAATTGCGCCGGCAATAACCGTTGGCATTGCAACCACAATTGTAAGTTTCTTGCCAGTATTTTTTATGGAAAATGCCGAAGGAAAACTATTTAGGCCACTGGCTTTCACCAAGACTTTTGCATTGGGAGCCTCCTTTTTAATTGGCGTTGTGTTTTTGCCAACGATTATCTATTTAATTTTTGGCTTTAAATTTTCAAAACAAAAAATAAGTAAATTTTGGAATATCACCTTAATTGTTTCCGGAATTGTATTGGCCATTGTGTTTTCAACCTTGATTCCTTTGGTGTTGACCTTCATCGGACTAAAAAACATATTGGAGCCAATTTATCCAAAATACATTGGTAAACACTCAAATTTAATCACCATTGGCATCGCCCTGTTATTTACAACATTAATTCTTACAAAATCGTGGGCGCCGCTTGGCCATCAAAACAGTTTGTTTTCAAATTATTTAATGGTCATCATTATCATTGCTTCGGTTTTATCAATGATTATTTCTGTAATTTATTATTATGAGGAAATTCTGGTTTGGTGCTTGAATAACAAGCGAAAATTTTTAATGCTGCCGCTATTTACCATCCTTTTTGGATTGTTTATCTGGATTGGTTTTAACGGTGTTTTTGGCTGGGCAGCAAATGGATTTGATAAAATTGGCCTCAACCTAAAAACAACTTCTGTGTATTCCTATATGCATCATAAATTCCCCGGAATTGGCAAAGAGTTTATGCCTTCGTTAAATGAAGGAAGTTTTTTATTGATGCCAACTTCTATGCCGCACGCAGGGATTGAAGAAACCACCAAAACCTTGCAATTGTTGGATATGGCGGTAATTAACATACCCGAAGTTGAAGTTGCCGTTGGTAAACTTGGAAGGGCAGAAACCGCTTTGGATCCTGCGCCAATCTCGATGTATGAAAATGTGATTGGTTACAAATCTGAATTCATTTTAAATGAAAAAGGACGCAGAGAAACGTTTAAAACGGACAAAGACAATCGTTTTATTCTAAAATCGGGCGATTCGCTTTCAAATGAAGATGCCATCGTAAAAGGCGTTACCAAAATAGATTTAATTCAGGATGATGACGGTGATAATTTCAGAAATTGGAGAAAACAAATAAAAACGCCCAATGATATCTGGAATGAAATTATCAAAGTGACCGCTTTGCCGGGAATCACCTCAGCGCCAAAATTACAGCCTATTGAAACCCGATTGGTGATGCTCCAAACAGGAATGCGAGCACCGATGGGCATAAAAGTTTATGGGCCCGATTTAAACACCATCCAGGAATTTGGCGTGCAGCTTGAAAACATTTTAAAAGAAGTTCCTTCCGTAAAAGCCGATGCCGTTTTTGCGGATAGAATTGTTGGAAAACCTTATTTGAATATCAATATCGACAGAGATAAAATTGCACGTTTTGGTTTAAGTATCGAGCAAACCCAGCAAGCCATTGAAACTGCCATTGGCGGTATGCCAATCACCACAACTGTTGAGGGTCGCGAACGATTTTCTGTTCGGGTTAGATATCCGCGAGAATTGCGTGATGATCCCGAAAAATTAAAGAAAATTTTAATTCCAACCCCAACGATGGCGCAAGTTCCATTAGGTGAATTGGTAACAATTGAGTATTTGCAAGGTCCGCAAATGATTAAAAGCGAAGATACTTTTTTAGTGGGTTATGTGTTGTTCGATAAAAAAGAAGGAAATGCTGAAGTTGATGTTGTTGAAGACGCACAGGAAATTATCGATTCAAAAATTAAAAGCGGCGCTTTGGTTGTTCCGGCTGGGGTAAGTTATAAATTCTCCGGTAGCTTTGAAAATCAAGTGAGGGCGGTAAAACGACTTTCCATCGTAATTCCGATTTGTTTGTTAATCATTTTCATGTTGCTGTACTTTCAATTTAAAACAATTACCGCATCTGCCATTCATTTTTCGGGTG
Source organism: Lutibacter sp. (assembly GCA_030656195.1). Classification (GTDB taxonomy): domain Bacteria; phylum Bacteroidota; class Bacteroidia; order Flavobacteriales; family Flavobacteriaceae; genus Lutibacter. Next base: position 6,297 of record JAUSOJ010000309.1, on the reverse strand, counting down.
TTTTTGTGGCCTTTGCCGGCGGATTTATTATGATTTGGCTTTGGGGGCAAGATTGGTTTATGAATTTCAACGTTTCCGGAATCAATATGCGCGATTTATTTCAAATGCAAACCATTAATTTAAGTGTCGCCGTTTGGGTTGGATTTATCGCTTTGTTTGGAATTGCAACTGATGATGGCGTACTGATGGGAACTTATATTCATCAGGTTTTTGAAGAAAGAGATCCAAAAACAGTTGCTGAAGTGAGACAAGCGGTTATTGATGCAGGAAAAAAACGCGTGCGGCCAGCGATGATGACCACTGCGGTAACCATCATTGCATTAATCCCAGTGCTCACATCAACAGGAAAAGGTTCGGATATTATGGTTCCTATGGCAATTCCGGCATTTGGCGGAATGATTATTCAAATCATGACCATTTTTGTGGTGCCCATTTTACAGGCATCCTGGAGAGAGTCGTTAATTAAAAAAACAAGCAATGAAAGTAATATATAAATTTAAAATATTAAATATCAGATATTTACTATTTGTATTGGCATTTTATTCTATAAATGGACAAAGCCAAACCTTGAAAGATTATTTGGTGATTGCTGCCCAAAACAATCCTGAAGTAAAAGCTGCTTATACCGAGTTTGAAGCTGCCATGCAAAAATCGCCGCAAGTGAGTTCATTGCCCGATCCAAGTTTAACAATGAGCGCTTTCGGCCGTATGATAGAAACCAGAATTGGAGCTCAGGAAGCGCGATTCAGCTTTATGCAAATGTTTCCTTGGTTTGGAACTTTATCTGCCAAAGAAAACGCAGCCAATTTAATGGCCGAAGCTTCATTTCAAAAATATGTGGACATCAAAAATGAGGTTTATTTCAACATCAAAAAAATGTATGCGGAACTTTATGAGTTAAATCAAATGATTCAACTCGAAGAAAAAAACCTGCAAATTTTAGACACCTATCGCGAACTTTCCTTGAGCAAATTCAAAAATGGAAAAGGCGCTATGGTTGATGTGGTAAGAATTGACATCAAAAGAAACGAAACCGGCACCAACATACAATTGTTGAAAGACCAAAATCAGCCGCTTCAAATTGGATTTAACAGTATGTTGAACAGGGATTTGAATGAATTCATCAATATTCCTGATTTTTTGCCTGTGGATGAAAATTTAACTTCCATAAACAGAGACAGTTTATTTGCCAAAAATCCTAAATTGCTGCGACTGGAAAAACAAAAAGCCTCTTTTGAAGCCGAGCAAATCATCGCAAAAAAAGAAGGCTATCCCATGATTGGTCTTGGGGTTGATTATTCCATTATTTCAAAACGGGATGTTCCGGATTTGGAAATGAATGGCCAGGATGCCATTATGCCCATGGTTACGATGACGCTTCCTATTTTCAGAAAAAAATATAAAGCAGCACAAAAAGAAGCCGAATTAATGGTGAAGGCCACAACGTATGAAAAACAAGCCGTCGAAAATAATTTACAGGCGAGTTACAGTATGGCCAATTACAATTTGTTAAAAGCCAAAAGACTGAAAGATTTGTACAAAAACCAAATGGAAAGCACCAACCAAGCCATCAAATTACTGCTGGCTGCCTATAGCAATTCAGGAACGGATTTTGAGGAAATCTTAAGGATGAACCAAGATTTGTTAATGCTTGAAACAGCAACAGTAACCGCAAATAAAAATGCATTTACGGCGCAATCACAAATAGATTATTTACTTTCTAAAGAGGAATAAAATGACAACAAAAACTAAAAATATAGTAAAAATGACAGGAATCTTGCTTGCGGGACTCTTGTTGGGCTGGATCATTTTTGGGGGAAATGACTCTCAAAAATCGGCCAACGAAAACAATACCGAAATTTCTGAAGAAACCATTTGGACCTGCTCTATGGATCCGCAAATTCGTATGAATGAACCGGGAAAATGCCCGCTCTGCGGAATGGATTTAATTCCTTTGGAAAATAACCATTCCGAAGCCGACCCAAATGCACTTCAAATGTCTGAAAACGCCATGAAACTGGCAAATATTCAAACTATGATTGTTGGTTCAAAAGAAGCCAGCAAAGAGTTGCGATTGAATGGCAAAGTGCAAATTGACGAGCGCAAACTATATGCACAATCTACGCACATACCGGGAAGAATTGAGCAATTGAGTATTAATTTTACGGGCGAAAAAGTGAATCGCGGTCAGCGATTGGCCATGGTTTATTCCCCAGAATTGGTGACTGCCCAGGAAGAATTGTTGCAGGCCTACAGCATCCGTAATTCGCAACCCGAATTGTTTGATGCCGCAAAGCAAAAGCTCAGAAACTGGAAAATTGGAGACAAATCGATCAACAATATAATCAGCTCAGGAAAGCCAATTCAGCAATTTCCTATTTCAGCCGATGTTTCGGGGATTGTTACAGCAAAAAAAGTGGAATTGGGCGATTATGTGGAACGTGGCATGCCACTTTATGAAATTGCCGACTTGTCATCGGTGTGGATTCTTTTTGATGTGTATGAAAGCGACATTCCGTGGGTAAAAGTTGGCAATAAAGTGAGTTACACCATCCAGTCGTTGCCCGGAGAAACTTTTGAAGGAACCATTTCATTTTTAGATCCAATGATTAATTCGCAAACAAGGGTAGCCACGGCAAGAATTGAAGTTAAAAACGCGGAAAATAAATTAAAACCTGAAATGTTCGCTTCAGGGACTGTGAAAAATAACATCAGCAAAACAGGAACCACGGAAATTGTCATTCCAAAATCGGCGGTGATGTGGACCGGTGAACGGTCTATCGTTTATGTTAAAAGCACTTCAGAAGACAAAGTGAATTTTAAATTGCGGGAAGTCATGCTCGGACCTTCACTTGGGGATGCTTATGTGATAAAATCGGGTTTGGAAAATGGTGAAGAAATAGTGGTAAATGGCACTTTTACCGTGGATGCTGCCGCGCAATTGGCGGGAAAACCAAGTATGATGAATCCGGAAAATAATGTTGGCAATTCAAAAAATAACCAAACAGAAACAACAACTTCAAAAACTGAAAAATCGGCCGAAGCAACCATCAGCCCAAAAGCCAAAGAAGCTTTAAAACCGCTTTATCAGGAATATTTAAATTTGAAAGATGCTTTGGCAGCCGATCATTTGGCCAAAGCAAAAAAAGCTGGAATCGCTATGCAAACAGCGCTTTCCAAAGTTGACATGTCGCTTTTTTCGGGCGAATCGCACGAAATTTGGATGAAGCACCAAAACAATTTGAAATTGGCACTTCAACCTGCATCGAACTTCAAAAACATTGAAGAAGTACGGAAAGCATTTCAACCTATTTCTGAAGCAATGATAGCTTTGACGAATTCTTTCAAACCATTTGGCCAAACACTATATGTTCAATATTGCCCAATGGTTGATGGCAATAAAGGCGCAAATTGGATCAGTCAATTTGAAGAAATAAAAAATCCGTATTTTGGAGCATCCATGCTAAAATGCGGTGAAACAAAATCAATTATAAAATGAAAGATTGTTGTAAAACGGGATCAGAATCCAGCTCAAAAATAGAAATCTGGACAAAAAGAACACTCTGGGGAATTGTTACGCTCATCGTTATTGGAGCAGTATTTAACCAATTATTTAACACTTAAAAATTAATAACTATAAACATTTTAAAAATGAAAAAATCCCTTATTATAATATGCATAGTATTGATAAACTTTGGCGGTTTTGCACAACACAACCATCAATCGAACACAGGTTTCAAAACAGAAACAGATAAACCAGCTAAAAGTTTAAGTCCGCACGCCACTGCCATGGCATTGATAGGCGATGCCCACGTTCACATAGATTATTCTTCTCCTAGCGTAAGAAACAGGATTATTTTTGGTGGTTTAGTAGGTTATGATACCGTATGGCAGGCCGGAGCACATAATGCTACCTGGATAAAAACTGATAAAGATTTGGTTATAGGAACGGAAATTTTACCGGCAGGCAAGTATGGTTTTTTTGTAATTCCTGGAAAAGAAACTTGGAAAGTGATGTTCAACAAACGTTGGAAGCAACATGGAAAGGACGAATTTAATAAAACTGAAAATGTGGTGAGTATGGAAGTAGTTCCAGAAAAGCTTAATGAAATTCAGGATTCGTTACTTTATAATGTAAAAAAAATAGATGAAAATAAAGGAGTCATCTCACTGGCCTGGGAAAAAGTAAAAATTGAAATTCCCTTTTCCGTGGCAAGTCATTAGAAATTTTTTAGAATCGTGGTTCCCTTTTTGCAAAAGTCGCCATAATTCAATTATTTAACAATTAAAAATTAATAACTATAAACATTTTAAAAATGAAAAATTTAAAAACAACTTTAGTGATAGTTTCATTGGGACTATTAAGCCTGAACGCATTTTCTTGCAAAAACACTGAAAAAAATGATGTCCAGAGAAATGAAAATCACATGGAAATGAACCATGACACCCTGCACAATTCGGATGATGATATGCCAATGAATCATCAAGATTTAGAAACCGATAAAGCAACAAATGAAGAGTAAAGAGCTTTAAAATTCGCTTTGATTTAAGAAAAATAGAATATTTGTAAATAATTTAAAATAATTTAAAATGAAAACCTTAAAATTAAATTTAATTGTACTGTTAATGTTAACAATGAATTTTGCCCACAGTCAAGAAAAAGCAAAAGCACAAATGAAACAAATGCAAACAGAAAAAGCTGCGTATGCTTGTCCAATGCAATGCGAAGGTGAAAAAACTTACGACAAGGCTGGTTCTTGTCCGAAATGCAAAATGGACTTAAAAAAAGTGGATATGAAAATGGCAGAAATGTACGCTTGTCCTATGAAATGTGAAGGTGAAAAAACATACGACAAAACAGGCTCTTGTCCGAAATGCAAAATGGATTTAAAAAAGGTGTCTGACACTAAAAAAGCTACATGTTGTGCAGGAAAAAAAATGGATTCAACAAAAATGGAATGTAAAATGAATGGTGATAAAATGGCTGAAATGTATGCTTGTCCAATGAAATGTGAGGGTGAAAAAACATACGACAAAACAGGCTCTTGTCCGAAATGCAAAATGGATTTAAAAAAGAAGGAAATGAAAAAAGAAAAATAAAGATCCTTAAAATGTTCTGATTTTAAGAAATACAAATTTTTGAAAATAGTAACGGGCTAAATACTTTTATTAACAACAACAGAAAATGAAACATACCTATAAAATAACCGGAATGACCTGTAATGGTTGCAGAACCAATGCTGAAGATACCTTAAAAAATATAAAAGGTGTGTCAAAAGCGACTGTTAATTTGGAGGAAGGCAAAGCCGAAGTTGACATGGAAAACCATATTTCAACAGAAACATTTCAGCAAGAATTTCTAAAAGCAGGATTGCATTATACCATTACAGATTTTGATCCAAATTCTGTCAACGAAAAAACAGAAAAACCAATTGCCATAAAACCATTAAAAGACGGCAACGGTATTTTTTACTGCCCAATGCACTGTGAAGGTGAAAAAACGTACGACAAGGCAGGCGATTGTCCGGTTTGCGGCATGGATTTAATTGAACAGCCAAAAGCCATTCAGGCAACACAATATACTTGTCCGATGCACCCCGAAATTATCAAAGACGAACCAGGTTCCTGCCCCATTTGCGGAATGGATTTGGTGCCGATGGAACCAACGGAAAGCGCAGAAGACAAAACTTATTTGAAGTTGCTCAAAAAAATGAAGATATCGCTCATTTTTGCGGTTCCTGTATTTATTATTTCAATGTCCATGCACCTTCCCACAAATCCGCTGTCCAAACTATTCCCCCAAATTTATTGGGATTGGTCGCAGTTTGTTTTAACGCTTCCCATTGTTTTTTATACCTGTTGGATGTTTTATGTGCGTGCCTGGAAATCGATCATTACCTGGAATTTGAATATGTTCACTTTGGTGGGAATAGGTACGGCAGCCGCATTTTTGTTCAGCATTGCCGGACTTTTATTTCCATCCGTTTTTCCGCAGGAATTTAAACATATGGGAAGCGTCGGTTTGTATTTTGAAGCAACGGCGGTTATTTTAACGTTGGTGTTGTTGGGCCAATTGCTGGAAGCGCGTGCGCACAGCAAAACCAGTGGCGCCATCAAAGAATTGTTGAAATTGGCACCTTCGGAAGCCACTTTGGTTGTTGATGGCGTTGATAAAATTGTTTCCATTCATTCCATCAAAAAAGATGATTTATTGCGCGTAAAACCGGGAGAAAAAATTCCTGTTGACGGTATCATTGAAGAAGGAAGCAGCAGCATTGATGAATCCATGATATCCGG
>JAUSOJ010000297.1 GCA_030656195.1 Lutibacter sp. | reverse complement strand
TTGTTGCTTCTTTTAACATATCATTAAACTCTACAAAATCTTCTTTGTATAAATAAATTTTATGCTTTTTGTAATGGAAAGATCCATCGTCGTGTGTGAATTTTTTACTTTCGGTAATAGTTAAGTAATAATCCTCGGCTTTTGTTGCTCTTACATCAAAAAAGTAAGTTCTTCTTCCTGCTCTAAGAACCTGAGAGAATATCTCTTCTTGTTCTAAATGTTCATTGTCATTCATATATAACTCTCTATTTAATTAATCTTTTTATTAGATTTTGACACAAATCTATAAAATAAAATGACTTATTTCACTATTTTCAAATTTCTTTTTCCAAAAGTTGCTGTTCATAAAGCTCTTTGTAATAGCCGTCAATTTTAATCAACTCAGTATGTGTACCTTGCTGAATTACTTTTCCTTTTTCCAATACCAAAATGCTGTCGGCATTTTTTACCGATGAAATTCTGTGGCTTACAATAATGGTGGTTTTATTTTGGCTTATTTTAAACAAGTTGTTGAGTATAATTTCTTCGGTTTCTGTATCCACTGCGGATAAGCAATCGTCTAAAATTAAAATTTCAGGTTCTTTAATAAGCGCACGGGCAATGGAAACCCGCTGTTTTTGTCCGCCCGACAAGGTAACGCCTCTTTCGCCAACAAAGGTGTTGTAACCTTCGTTAAACTCGATGATATTGTGATGGATGTAGGCATCTTTGGCGGCTTGCTCAATTTTTTCGTCGGAAGCTGCTTCATCGCCAAATTTGATATTGTTTTTTATGGTATCAGAAAACAAAAAAGCTTCTTGCGGAACAAAACCGATACTTTGGCGCAGGTTGTCTAAATTGAGTTGTTCAATAGGTTTTTGGTCGATTAAAATCTCCCCCGATTTTACATCATACAAACGGGCAATTAAACTGATAAGCGTTGTTTTTCCCGATCCGGTATTTCCTAAAACACCGAGTGTTTTCCCTTTTTCAAGTTTGAAATTGATGTGCTGCAGCGCTTCAATATTGGTGTCGTCATAGGTAAACGACACATTTTTAAATTCGATTTCACCTTCAATTTTTGACGGTTTATCGGTATTGTTAACAATTTCAGGTTCCTGTTTTAAAAACTCGTTGATCCGTATTTGCGATGCTTCAGCCTCCTGAATGATGGAAGTTACCCAGCCCACCACGGCTACCGGCCAGGTAAGCATGTTGATGTACATAATAAATTCGGCAATAACACCCAAAGAAATGGTGCCTTCAATATAGCGCAAACCGCCAACGTAAATAACCAAAATATTGCTTAAACCGATCAACAAAATCATGGAAGGAAAAAACAAGGCCTGCACTTTAAACAAGCTGATGTTTTTTTCTTTGGCTTTATCGGACAAGTGTTTGAATTCAGACATCGCTTTTTCTTCAATGCCATACGATTTTAAGATACTGATACCCGAAAAAGTTTCTTGGGCGCTTGAGGTTAATTTTGATAAATATTGTTGCACAACGGTGCTACGTTGGTTAATGATATTGCTTAAATAATAAATCAATACCGATAAAATAGGCAATGGCAACAGCGTGTAGTTGGTTAAAGTGACATCGATATGATACATTTTAATAATGGCCACAGAAAACAGCACCAGCATGTTGATGCTGTACATTATGGCCGGTCCGGAATACATACGCACTTTGCTCACATCTTCGGTAATGCGATTCATTAAATCGCCTGTTCTGTTTTTTTTGTAAAAATTTAAGGACAAAAGCTGGTATTGTCGGTAAATTTCATTTTTTAAGTCGAATTCAATCAGCCGCGACATCACAATAATGGTTTGGCGCATTAAAAAAGTGAAAAAACCAGAAAGCAGGGCCGCCGCAACAATTAAAAGGATGTTATAAAGCAATTCCGATTTCACCACGGCCAAATCGGTCACAAGTCCGTTTCTGTAATCTTCGGCAACATTGATGGATTCCCTGATAATTTGGGGAACCTGCAATGCCAATATTTTAGACGCAACGGTAATAATGATGCCTAATAAAAGTCGGTATTTATATTTTAAAAAGTATTTGTTTAAGTATGATAAAGCTTTCATAAAGAATTTAAATGCAATGAATTTTGTAAGATGCGAAGATACGGGAAAAAAAAGTTAAATTGGGAGTCAGAAGTCAGATCCCGATAGTTATCGGGACCGAAGACCGAAGAAAAGAAAATAATAAATTCCTTATTATAGATTATTTTGTTGAATTTGCGTTAAGGATTGAAGCGGAAATCCTTTTTAGCGACTTTTATTCGCTAAAAAGATTGCAGTGAAAAGCCTGACCGCCTTTTCGGCGGAAACGCGAAAAATACTATTTTTATTGAAATTGTTTTAGGATTTGACCGCTTTAAAGAAATAAACAAAAACAATATTTTATTTCTCAAAATTATTAGTATTTTTGCGCTTTGTACCACTAAAAATTTCAAAAGTTCTTTCAAATGATAAATAGAAGACATATTAGAATAAAAGTAATGCAATCGGTTTACGCGTTGCTTCAGTCTAAAAGTGATAACCTTAAAAAGGAGGAAGAATTTTTATACATCAGCATCGAAAAAATGCACGATTTGTATGTTTTGATGCTTCGTTTGCTTGTTGAGGTTAAAAATCTGGAAAAAAAACATATTGAAATTTCAGGCAAAAAATATTTAGCCACTACCCAAGATTTAAATCCGAATTGCAAATTTATTAACAACCAAATTTTTAGGTTATTGGAGGAAAGCGGTTCCTTAAATGCCTATTTGGAAGAAAAAAAGCTTAATTATTGGCGTTTGGACAATGAGTATGTTCACGAAATTTTGAAGCTTGTGAAGGAAAGCAGCATTTATGCGGATTATTTAAAATCGGAAAAATCTTCATTTGAAGAAGACCGGGATTTTGTGGTTGCGCTCTTTAAAAATGTGGTGGCTCCCAATGACAAATTGGCAGAATATTTTGAGGACAAAACCATAAGTTGGGTTGATGACATTCCTTTTGTAAATACCTGGATTGTTAAATCGTTGAATCAGTTAAAGCCAAAACAGACTTTTTTGTTGGGTGAGATTTATAAAGATGATGACGACAAGAAATTTGTGGTGGATTTATTCAGAAAAGTGGTGTTGAACCACAAGGATTTTGAAAAGGAAATAGAAAATAAAACGCCGAATTGGGATACAGACCGTATTGCGGAAATTGATATGATTTTGATAAAAATGGCGATCAGCGAGTTTTTAAAATTTCCGTCAATTCCAACAAGTGTCACCATTAACGAATATATTGAAATTGCCAAAGATTATTCATCGGAAAAAAGCAGTTTTTTTATTAATGGCGTTATCGATAAAATTTTAAAAGATTTTACTGCCTCAAAAAGATTGAATAAAATTGGGCGAGGATTGATGTAATTTCATATTTTTACACATTAAAATATATAACCATGAGAAAAAATAGTATAGTATTAGTTGCTTTATTGAGTTTGGCATTTGTTTCTTGTAAAGACAACGCTTCTGCAAAAATAGATGCATCAAAGTTAGAAACTGCAAAAGAAAGAGACGCACAAATTAGTATGGGAACTGCCATTATTGAGTTTGATACAAGAGACTACGATTTTGGAACTGTGAATGAAGGTGAAGTTGTGGAAGGCATATTTAAAATAACCAACAAAGGAAAAACAGATTTAGTCATTACGGGCGCATCTGCAACGTGTGGCTGTACGGTTCCTGAATGGCCTAAAGACCCAATTAAACCTGGAGATTCTGGAGAGTTGAAATTTTCTTTTGATTCAAAAGGAAGAACAGGAAAACAAAGCAAATCAATCAATTTGCAAACCAATACAGCAGAAGTTACCGAAACGTTGCGCATTGGAGGAACTGTAACCCCAAAATCATAATTAATCAAATAATTTAAAATATAAAATATGTACACAAGTATTGCTTTACAAGCTTTTGGAGGAGATTCATTAATGAGTATGCTTCCTTTTTTATTGATGTTTGTGGTGATTTATCTATTTATGATAAGACCGCAAATAAAACGTCAGAAAAATGAAAAGAAATTTCAAACTTCCATTGCAAAAGGGAATAAAATAGTGACCAGCAGCGGTATTCACGGT
>JAUSOJ010000069.1 GCA_030656195.1 Lutibacter sp. | reverse complement strand
ACTTTTACACTTCCATTTTCTAGTTCAAGAGTAATTTTATCGTCAGCAATTTGCAACTGATTTCCAGTCACGGCTGTTGTCTTGTTATAATTCACAAAATAATAGCCAATACCAATAAATGCGATGAACACAGCTGCATATTTTAATAATGCCCAATAATTGTTTCTTGATTTTCTGTTGATTAACGCTTTGGTTTTTTTAAGTGAAGTTCTGTAATCAAAACTATTTTTTGCATTGATTAAATAATTGATTTCAATAAACTCATCAAAATAGGATTTATTCTTTGCATCCTCCAGCCATTTTGTCAAGAATTCATTTTCCTCATCTGATATGTTATCTTCAATAAGCTTTATAATTATTGAATCTATATTTCTTTGTGTCATTTTTTACTAAATTTATATCTATGACGCAAATAAGGTTAAAAACCCTCGTTTATTATTTTATTTTTTTTCACTTTTGTTAAATCAATATTATTTAATTATTAAATATCCTGAATGACAAAGATTTCTGCAGATGCAAAATTTGTAATCGCATCCTTAAAAAAAGGTGATCAAAGGGTATTTGAAAAACTTTATTCAGACTATTTTGAAAAATTATGTTTTTTTCTGCTGAATTACACCCAAGATAAAGAAATAATTGAAGATATTGTTCAAGACACCTTTGTTAAATTATGGATTAACCGTGAAAAATTAACGATATCCACCTCATTGAATAGTTATCTTTATAAATCAGTTTACAACAATTTTATTGACAACTATAGAAAGAAAAAGAAAAGAGACACACTGTTGGAGTCTTATTATCAACTTGCACTTTATAAAATTATTGACACTGACGAAGAATATAAAGAAGAGCGCCTTAATAAATTGGACAAATGCATAGCCAAGCTTCCTCCTAAATGCAAAGAAGTATTTATTTCCATTAAATTGTCAGGAATGAAATATAAGGAAGTTGCATCAACGCTAAACATTTCACTAAAAACGGTAGAAGGCCATACCAGAAAGGCTTATGTCTTTATTAAAAATTGCATGAAATAATCCACATATTTATTTTGATGCTTTAATTTTATAATAAGAATCAAAATAAGTTTTAAACAGATAATTAATAACCACCCATCTCCAGCAGTATTCCATTCCGTTTCACTCCATTACATACAGCTTCCTATTCCGCACAGTAAAAACCACCGAAAAGGCGGTATTTACTTTTTGCCTTTGCTGTCAGTGCGAGCACAGCGTGGCAATCTGTTAAAATGATGTCTCTATTTTTCTACATTTCCATTAGAATGGTCCCAGCAAAACAGCATATTTAGCAGGTAATAAGGTGTTCGCAATCCGCTTCATTTTGTTCCAGAAAATATATCTGCAAGGGCAATTAACATAAAAGTAAATATAAACTTGTATCGATAGTTAATTATAGTAAGCCTAATCCCGGTAACAAGCCCTTGCATATACCACAAATAGCACTACTGCGGTGACACATCCTCGTTTAGTGCTATTTGTTTATTTTACTTCACACATTACACGTCTTACTCACGCACAGCTACTTTTTTACCCAAACCCTTTAATGTTTTGCTGCGCAAGACCAATACCATTTATACCTATACGTTGTTCTAAGGGAAAATGGTAGATTTTATGGAATTTACGAATAGAGAAAATTAAAGCATAGTCATAATTACGGTTTCATTTTATCTTGAAGTAAAAACATAAAAGGTACATTTTAACAGAATGACGTGTAGGTATAAATGGTATAATATTTGGGTAAAACCGCTGTTTCATAATTTGGCTCGCCTGCTGCTCGCTCGGGCCAAAAAAGGGTGTCACAGTTTTTAAAAGCGCCATTTTGCATATGAAATAACCGCCTTGTCCTCACGAAAGTGAGGATCTTATAAAATTTTCTGCATCCTTCTTAATTCGGATTCATTGAATAGGAAAGCGGATTATCACATATTGCAAACGCTCGCAAGAGCAAAGTATTCCGTTCATTGTTCCTCGTTCGCTTATTCACAGTATTTTATTAATCCAATTTCGTCATCCCGAGCGGAGTCGAGGGACACTACATAAATTGCCCTTGCCCATCCGCCGCTTCAAAAACACCGCCACCCTTGCGTGTACCACGTAGGCGTGGGACGCACTTATGCCACTGGCAACGTGCTCTACCCACACCACCCTCGCTCAACTTCGCTGTCGGCTCGCTTAAATGCTACCGCATTTATTAGCTGCGCTTTGTTTAGAACTAAATAGGAGTAATGCTGGTTTTGCTTTCTAAGAAACATCCGGAATAAAAAAAATAAAAAAAGCAAGTAAAATTATTTGGCTTCCATCACCCGACGCTTTTGGCTATAAAGTTCAAGCCCTACGGGTTTTTAAAAAAATCTCCACCCTTTAATTTTTTAAAACAACAGCCATTCAAAATAATACTGAAAACTGCCACTAACAACTGCCGCCTATAAACCCGGGTAGTATTTTTTCAAAAAAACTTGACAGCCATCCAACGCCAACAAGTAAACTACTTTCTTTTTTTCTTTTTTCTTTTAAAAATTGATGTGCGAGCGCAGCGATGCATAACTTTAATTGCGTTACTATGTCAAATTTTGAAATCAGAACCCACCAGACCGGAAGAACCTATTCCGGACCACACTTTTTTATCCTTTGTAAAGGACTGAACAGCGGCCGACCAATGCCGGAACCTTGCCCTAATTGCTTTGTGGTAACAACAAGCTCCGAGGATCTTCGGGAATCACTTTTTTACTTGTGTCTGGCCCTTAAAGTTGGGAAGTACTTCAGCTATTATTTAAAGGGAAGTGTCATTCCATTTATCTGCATTACGGACGCGAGAGCAGTCATTAAAAATGCTTTGCAAATGAATGAGAAACAAGCCTGGGATCAGAAGATTTTAAAGTTTCAAAAAATTGAAGCTTTCGAAGCAAATTTGAAACTGCAGCTTAAAACAATTTCTGAATTAAAAATGGCCTTGTTGAGGTTTTAAACAAATCATAAAATGATAAAAGTAATTATTGCCGGAGGCAGGAACTTTGACGATTTCAACAAACTTTGCCAGGTTTGTGACGAGTTTCTAAATGATCAAAACAAGGTAGAAATTGTGAGCGGCGACTATAAAGGCGCCGATCTTCTCGGAGAAAGATATGCAGCAGAACGAAACTATCCCATAAAACAATTCCCGGCCGATTGGCGCCGTTACGGAAAAAGTGCCGGACTCAAACGCAATGCTGAAATGGCAGATTATGCTGATGCTCTAATTGCTTTTTGGGATGGTGAAAGCAAAGGCACTAAACATATGATTGAACTGGCAGCAAAAGCAGGTTTGAATTTGATTGTTGTTTATTTTTAAACTTCCTGTACTAGCCTGCCAGCCGGTAGGATGGTTTCAGGATCTTTTTACTAAGTAAGAAACCTTTTAATATCAATAATCAATATAAATTGAGATACTTTGTTGAAATTTAACATTAATTATGTAGTTTAGTAGGACAAAATATTGCTAACAATTCAAAATAAATTTATAATACTTTTTCCATTTATCAGGTAATTTGAAGAGAATAACATTTAGATTTAAATGGATATAACAAGTTAGGTGTAATTCAAGATAATACTTAAAATTATGAAAGATTTATATTGTGGATATTCCAAAAAGAATGAGAAAGAACTGAAAGATATTTGGAAAAACGGTCTAATTACTTTTGACACTAATGTAATTCTGAATTTATATAGATATTCTGATTCAACAAGAACAGCGATTTTAGAATTAATTGATAAGTTTAAAGGACAAATATTTTTAACGCACCAAGTTGGTCTCGAGTATAATAGAAATCGATATGAAATTATTTCTGACCAAGAGAATTCTCATAATGATTTTCTTAAAAAATTAAAAACTGTAGAAAACGACCTTAAATCCAAGGATACACCTCCATTTTTATCAGATGCTCTCTATAAATCTATGAGTACTGTTTTTAACGAGGTGGAAAAAGAAGTGCAAGCGTATATAGATTCCTTCCAAAAAATGTTAGATAATGACAAAATATTTCATCAAATCAATGAATTATTTGAAAAAAAAATCACAAA
>JAUSOJ010000288.1 GCA_030656195.1 Lutibacter sp. | reverse complement strand
ATCTTCTTCTGAAGGGTAATCGGGCCAAATTTCGACGATAGATTCGAAATTTTCTTCCTCATCTTCAATCTCTTGAAGGTTTTCAACAACTTCTAAAGGCGCTCCGGTTCTAATCGCATAATCAATCAATTCATCTTTTGTTGCAGGCCAAGGCGCATCCGCCAAATATGATGCTAATTCTAGTGTCCAATACATAACTTCTTCGTATTAAATTTTTGCAAAAATAATTTTTTTACTCAACTGGGCAAGCTATTTATCCTTTTATTTCAAAATAAAAAAGAACTTATTACAGTTTCTCAGGAATCCAAGGAATTTCTTGGGCCTGGTTGTCAATAGTCAACTTCCGTGCCAGCACAAAAAGGTAGTCGGAAAGCCTGTTTAAATATACTAAAATTTTCGGATTAATAGTGCTTTCGTCACTTAATTGTGTGGTGATTCGCTCGGCTCTTCTGCAAATGCAGCGTGCGATATGACAAAATGACACGGTACTGTGTCCGCCCGGCAAAATAAAATGCGTCATTTCAGGCAAGGACTCGTTCATCAAGTCAATTTCCTGTTCCAAAAGCGCTACCGATTCTTCTGAAACTTTATTGATATTTAAGCGTTCTTTTCCGCTTTTTAAGATTTCCTTTTCTGGTGGCGTTGCCAGCATAGACCCCAACGTAAACAATTCATTTTGAATTTTTAGCAGAATTTCAGTGGAATGCGCGTCAATTTTTTGGTCGCGAATCAATCCGATATACGAATTTAACTCATCAACAGTGCCATAGGCCTCGATCCTTAAATGATATTTTGGTACCCTTGTTCCCCCAAAAAGAGAAGTTTTGCCTGTATCTCCGGTTTTTGTATATATTTTCATCTGTTTATCTTTTATTTTTTATTGGTACAGCTGCGGTTCGCCATTGATAATTCTACTGTATATCAAAATTTGTTATGGCTCGTTTCATAATGCAAATTAACTAAATTTTTAGATGATTTTAATTAAACCCTGATCGTAAAATGTTGCTTTTCCTGTTCTTTTCTGAAAAAAACCATTCCCCAAAAATAGGTGTCGATGGTGATGCTGACTTTTGGATGTATTTTTATTTCTTCCCAAGCCATTTGCATATCCGGTGACCAATGGATGTCGTCAAAAATAAAAACGGAATTGTTGTGCACCGCTTCAAGGCATTGATTGAAATAGTTGAGCGTAGCTTCCTTTTGGTGATTGCCATCGAAATAAATCAAATCGAATGGTTGATGCTTTAAAACATCAGCAAGCGTTTCATTGAAATTTCCAACAACCAGTTCAATATTGTTTAAATGATTTTGGCTGAATACTGCTTTCGCCACTTCCGCAGTGTTTTTGCAGCCTTCAAGCGTCACAATTTGTGCATCAGGGTTTCCGATGCTTAAAACGGAGGTTCCCAATCCGACGGAAGTGCCGATTTCCAGAATGTTTTTCGGATTAAAGTAATCAGCCATCCGAAGCAGAAGTTTTGCTTTTTTTGGGGTGATGCCCGCTATTTTTGCAATATCCGACACTTTTCGTACGTTACTTTTAAAAACCGATGAACCTTTGCCATAATCGGTGATGGAAATGCTGTGCTGATTTGAAAACAAGGCCTTTTGAATTTTTTTAAATGCTGCTGTTTTTTCAGGATTTGCGGATACATTAAAACATTTGGTCACCAAATCATAAACAAAAGGGGAGTGCACGCCGTGCCTATTTTTTGAAGCCCATAAAAATGCGATAAATGACCTAATTTTAAACCAATCCATGACAAGTCAATTTTAATGCGAAAATAGTTGAAAAATTATTTTAATACGCTATTTAAAATTATATTTGCCATAGTCTGACTAAATATTTATGAAGAAATTTTTTTTATTCGCAGCGGTTTTAAGTCTGCTATCGTCCTGTATTTCAACGAAGCAAGTGACCTCTTTTCAAGGTGAACCGATCAGCAAATCGGAAATCACCAAACTTAACAGCGTACCGTATCGTTTGCAGGTAAATGACATTTTATACATCGATATTAAAGCCGAAAACCAGGAATTGGTGACGCTTTTTAAAAACAGCGCAGGCGGCGGCGGGGGAGCGGGCGGACTTTATTATAGCGGATATACGATTGACAGTCACGGAAATATCAGAATTCCTTATATTGGGGAAGTGAATGTTTTGGGCTATACCGAAAAAGAAACCAGGGAAAAATTGGAAGTGGAACTGGGCAAGTTTTTAAAGAATCCCGAAACTGTTTTTGTGACGGTAAAATTGGGTGGCATAAACTTTATTGTCACCGGTGAAGTGGGTTCGCCAGGAACAAAAAACTTGGCGCAAAATCAGGTTTCCATCATTGATGCCATCGCCAATTCAGGAGAGATTTCAACCTATGGAGATCGCGAAAATGTATTGATCATCAGAAAATCGCTCGACGGGGTAAAAAAATACAAGATAAACATGAATGAAATGGCCATCTTTGAATCGGAAAATTTCTACATTCAGCCAAACGACATTATTTATGTGGCGCCGTTGAAACAAAAATCCTGGGGAATTGGAACTACCGGATTGCAAGCATTCACCACCGTTGTTTCGGTTTTGTCTTTTGTGGTAACTTCAGTATTGTTAGTTAAAAATTTATAATATTTTATGGATCATAAATTCAAATTTATTGAAAATCCAAGTGAGCAAATCTCAAACATTAAAGATTATTTATTTCGAATTTTAGCCAATTGGAAATGGTTTGTGGCCACCATCGCCATTGCATTGGCAGTGGCCTATTATATCAATATTTCCACCCAACGGATTTACGGACTGAAAACCACCATTGCCGTAAACGAAAAACAAAATCCGCTATTTTCATCGGGAACCAACATTGCTTTTAACTGGGGTGGCGTGAGCGACAAAGTTGAATCCATCAGAAAAGCGCTGACTTCCAGATCCCACAATGAAAAAGTGATCAACAGGCTCAATTTTTATATTGATTATTTAAAAGACGGCCGTTTCAGAACCGAAGATGCGTATGGCGTAGTGCCGTTTACTGTTATTTTGCAGCCCAACCAGCACCAACTGCTGAACACCTTCATCAAAATAGATTTTTTGGACAACGATCGTTTTGAACTTTCGGTCGATTTTAATGAAAAAGGAACATACAAATTAATCAATTACAAAGACGAATCACAAATAGATCTTGAAGGCAATAAAAAACGTTTTTCAAAAGTATTTTCCATTGATGAATATATCAATCTGCCGTTTTTAAAAGCGCAGATTGAAAGAAAAGAGTATGCAAAAAACTTAAAAGGCCAATCCTATTATATTCAGATGCGGACAATTGACCAGGTGGCCGGCGAATACCAGAATGTGAGGGCGGCCGGACTTACAGGCACTTCTTTGATTGAATTGAGCTTGTCGGGTCCAAATAAAAACAGGCTGGTTGATTATTTGAATGAAACGGTGATTGTTTTGGCCGAACTTGAATTGGAACAAAAAACAAATTATGCCCGAAGCACCAAAGAATTTATTGACGCGCAGTTTAAAAATACTTCCGACAGTTTACGATTGATTGAAGACAACATCGGAAAGTTTAAACAGGAAAATGCCATCTACGAATTATCGGCCGAAGGCGGTGAAATATTTTCCCAAACCCTGAGTCTGGATAAAATGCAAGAGCAGCTGGGCGACCGGATCGCGTATTTCAACAATCTGGAAAACTACATCAAAACCCATACAAATTTCACCAACATTCCCGCGCCGGCAATCATCAATATTGAAGATGGCTCCATTTCGGGCATGGTGGGTAAATTAACGGAACTTTCCATCAAAAAGGACAAATTAGCGAAAGAAGTCACGGCAAATCACCCCTCATTAATTGCGGTTGAGCAAGAAGTTGAAACCACCCGCAATGTGTTGCTCGAAAACCTTTCCTCCTTAAAAAAGGAAACCAGAATTACGCTGAACAACAGCAGAAATCGCTTAAGCGGTTACAATGCCGAGCTGAATAAGCTTCCGAGCAAAGAACAGAAATTACTGAATTTTCAACGGAAATACAGTATGACCGAATCAAATTATGTTTTCCTGATGCAGAAGCGGTACGAAGCCGATATTGCGATTGCCTCAACGGTTTCTGATATTTCGGTATTGGATACCGCAAAAGATACCGGACAAGGGTCTATTTTGCCAAGAAAAGAGTTTAACTATATGGTGGCGTTGCTTTTGGGAACCATTTTGCCGCTCTTTCTGATTATTGCCAAAGAATTGCTGGATACCCGAATTCACTCGACCGAAGATATTGAAAAAATTTCGCCCATCCCAGTTTTAGGAGTGGTGGGAAACAATGGTACCGACAGCAATTTGGCGGTATTTACCAAACCGAAATCGGGTGTCGCCGAATCATTTAGGGCGCTGCGTTCAAACATCCAATTTTTGTTTACCAGAAGCACCAAAGACAAGTGCAAAACCATTATTGTGACCTCATCCGTAAGCGGAGAAGGCAAAACATTTGTGTCCATGAATATGGCTACGGTTTTTGCTTTGGGCGGCAAAAAAACAATTTTGGTCGGATTGGATCTGCGCAAACCGAAAATATTCGAAAATTTTGAGGTTTCCAATGAAAAAGGTGTGGTGAATTATTTAATAGGCGAGGAAAATATAGAGGCGATTATCCAAAAAACCAAAATTCCCAATTTGGATGTCATTATCGCCGGTCCGATACCGCCAAATCCCTCAGAATTGTTAATCAGCTCCGCAACGGAAGAACTGATAAGCAGTTTGAAAGAAAATTACGATTATATCATTTTAGACACGCCGCCAATCGGATTGGTGAGTGATGCGGTCGAATTGCTTAAATATGCCGATTCCACGCTGTATATCGTCCGACAAAATTATTCCCAGACAGGTATGCTTAAAATGATCAACGAAAAATATATCAAAGAAGAAATTACAAACATCAGCATTATCCTGAACGATTTTACAATGAAATTGCGTTATGGCGGTTATGGAAACGGCTACGGTTACGGCTATGGCTACGGAAAATATGCCAACGGGTATGGAGGCGAAGAAGTTGCCACCAAATCATTTGTGAAAAATATTTTTAAGAGAAAAAAGAGAAGTTAAGTGTTTAAAGTTCAAAGCTCAAAGCTGAAAGTTCAATCCCGATAGCTATCGGGACGAAAGCTCAATTTCGCATTTCAATCAAACTCCCTTTCTCCCGATAGCTATCGGGATGGAAAGGGCTGGGGATAGGATTATGAATACATCTGATCCCTTAATTCCTTAATTTTTGGATCATCCAAATACTCATCAAAAGTTGAATATCGGTCTATGATTCCGTTTGGCGTAATTTCAATGATTCTGTTGGCAACGGTTTGCGCAAATTCGTGGTCATGGGTAGTGAACAGCACCGTTTCTTTATAGTTTTTCAGGGAATTGTTAAAGGCCTGAATCGATTCCAGGTCTAAATGGTTGGTAGGCTCATCCAGCATCAATACGTTTGCTCTCACCATCATCATTCTCGATAACATACATCGTACTTTTTCGCCACCCGAAAGCACATTGCATTGTTTTAAAGCTTCTTCGCCACTAAAAATCATCTTTCCTAAAAATCCGCGTAAATAAACTTCTTCTCTTTCTTCTTCGGTTTTGGCATACTGACGCAGCCAATCAACCAAATTAAGGTTTGGATTGGTGAAAAATTCCGAATTGTCCAAAGGCAAATACGATTGGTTTGTGGTTACACCCCATTGAAATTTACCTGAATCGGCTTTTTGGCTTCCGTATAATATTTCATAAAAAGTGGTCACGGCTCTTGAATTTCGGGAAATTAAAGCCACTTTATCCCCTTTATTCAAGATAAAGCTGATGTCTTTAAACAACACGCCGTCATCGGTTGATTTCGACAAATGTTCTACGTTTAATATTTGGTCTCCGGCTTCTCTTTCCAGCTCAAAAATAATGGCCGGATATCTTCTGCTTGAAGGTTTTATTTCATCAACATTCAACTTCTCAATCATTTTTTTACGGCTGGTTGCTTGTTTTGATTTTGCAACGTTGGCAGAGAAACGACGGATAAATTCTTCCAGTTCTTTCTTCTTGTCTTCGGCTTTTTTGCTTTGCTGCGCTCTTTGACGGGCAGCTAATTGGCTCGATTCATACCAAAAAGAGTAGTTGCCCGAGTAATGGTTTATTTTTCCGAAATCGATATCAGATATATGGGTACAAACCGCATCTAAAAAGTGACGGTCATGCGATACCACAATCACGGTATTGTCATAATTTGCCAAAAAGTTCTCCAGCCAGCCAATGGTTTCAAAATCCAAATCGTTGGTAGGCTCATCCATAATCAACACATCCGGATTGCCAAACAAAGCCTGCGCCAATAAAATACGCAATTTTGTTTTACCGTCTATATCTCCCATCAGGGAATAATGCAAATCTTCTTTAATTCCAAGTGACGACAACAAAGTGGCCGCACCGCTTTCAGCATTCCATCCGCCCATTTCTTCAAAATCGCCACCCAATTCACCTGCTTTTATGCCGTCTGCTTCAGAAAAATCCTCTTTGGCATAAATGGCATCCAATTCTTTTTTAAGGTCGAATAATTTTTTATTCCCCATCATCACCGTATCCAACACCTGATATTCATCAAAAGCAAAGTGATCTTGTGAAAGCACTGACATCCGCTTGCCTTTGTCTAAAATGACTTGGCCGGCTGTCGGGTCAATTTTGCCTGAAATTATTTTAAGAAATGTTGATTTTCCTGAACCATTGGCGCCAATAATTCCGTAGCAGTTTCCAACGGTAAACTTGGTGTTTACATCGTCGAATAAAATACGTTTGCCGAATTGAACAGATAAATTTGATACTGAAAGCATTATAAATGGTGTTTTTAAAATTTTTGCAAAAGTAGTGAAATAGATTTATAAAAAAATAGCAAACCAAAAGTTAATTTTTGCGCCGCAGTTACTTTGCTGCCATATTTAACAACTCATTAACTATCTGGGCATTTAGATGTGCGTATTTTTGTTTCAATGAAACTTTTATGAAATGGGTTTAACAAGCATTCGTCACAAATACGAATGATGATAAGCGAATTTCACCAGCCTGCTTAAAGACAGGTATAACCTTAAAAATGAAAAACAGTAACACATGAAATACATAATAGTTGGCATATTGGTATTTTTAACGATGGGTTGTAAAAAGATCCAAGAGCAAGGCGTTACTTATTTTGGCGGACAAATTATCAATCCTGAAACCAATTTTGTGCTGTTTTTAAAAGATGAGAAGGTTTTAGATACTTTGTTGCTTGATGAAAACAACCGATTTTTAAAGAAAATTCCCTCACTGCAGGAAGGTTTGTACACGTTTAAACACGGAAATGAATTTCAATATGTCTATTTAGCGCCATCAGACAGTGTTTTGGTGCGGCTCAATACGTGGGATTTTGACCAATCACTGGTGTTTAGCGGTAAAGGAAGTGCCAAAAATGAATTTTTAATCAATTTGTTTTTGCAAAATGAAAAGGAGGAAAATATGATGTACCAAAATTTTGATTTAAATGAACAAGATTTTCACGCTAAAATTGATTCACTTTCAAAAGACAGATTTGCCATTTACAATGATTTTTTCTCCAATGAAGGCCAGGTTTCAAAAGGATTTAAAAAATTAGCCAATACTGCCATTTATTTTCCTTTGTACA
>JAUSOJ010000285.1 GCA_030656195.1 Lutibacter sp. | reverse complement strand
AAGACAACAATCCGAAAAGGACGCCTTTTGTCATATTGCTTTCCAAATTAAATTCCGGCACTAAAAAATAAATGCCGACCAATGCAATAATCCCCAACAAAATATGCGTTTTATTCAATGTTGTTTTAAAAAACAGCGGTTCCAGCAAAGCAGTAATTACCGGATACGTGAATAAACTCAACATTCCTATGGCCACATTTGAAAGCTGCAGCGCATAAAAATAGGTAATCCAATGTGCGCCAAAAAGCAAGGAACTCAGAAAAATGGCTTTAAAATCTCTTTTGCCATAAATTTTTAAATCAATTTTGTTATACCAGCAATAGGCACCCAAAATAACAACGGCAAAAACACAGCGAAACCAAATGGTTACGGGCGGCGGCATGGAAACAAATTTGCCCAAAACACCCGAAGTACTAATTAAAAGTATTGCAAGATTTAATTCTAAAATATTTTTTAGATGCTGGTTTTTCAATTTTATATTTTTTGAAGCGTTGCCAACGCTTTGTTTACAGAAGTAATTTTATCAAAGGTCAACAACAATCGCAATCCGTTTTTTGTTTCTTTTTCTTTCATCGTGCAGCCCATTGGATTTTGCTTAACAAATTCCAAAATTTTACCAAAAACTGGCGTTTGATAAAATGAACTTTGCTGGTTGGAAACAAAGTAGCCTATCATTTTATGTTTTTTCAGAATAAGGCGTTCAAGCCCTAATGATTTTGCAATCCATTTTATGCGCACGCTGTTCAGTAAATCTGCCACTTGAAAAGGAAATTCTCCAAAACGGTCAATCAGTTCCAATTCAAATTTTTGAAGCTCATCTTCCGTTTTAAGTTCGCTTAATTTGGTATATAAATTCAAACGTTCAGAAATCACGTTGATATAATCATCTGGAAAAAGAATTTCAAAATCGGTATCAATCTGAATGTCTTTTACATAGTCTTTTGGTTTTTCATCACTGTCTTTATACAATTCTTTGAACTCATTTTCCTTCAGTTCTTCAATGGTTTCATTCAATATTTTTTGATAGGTTTCAAAACCAATATCATTGATAAAGCCGCTTTGTTCGCCACCCAATAAATCGCCTGCACCGCGAATTTCCAAATCTTTCATGGCAATTTGAATGCCGCTGCCCAAATCGGTAAACAATTCAATGGCCTGAATGCGTTTTCGGGCATCATCGGTCATCATATGATAAGGCGGCGTAATAAAATAACAAAAAGCTTTTTTGTTCGAGCGTCCAACGCGTCCGCGCATTTGGTGCAGATCAGACAATCCGAAATTGTTGGCGTTGTTGATGAAAATGGTGTTTGCGTTTGGCACGTCCAAACCGCTTTCAACAATCGTTGTTGAAACCAAAACATCAAATTCATTGTTGATAAAACCAAGCATCAAACCTTCCAGTTTTTTGCCGTCCATTTGTCCGTGGCCGATGCCAATTTTAGCATCTGGAACCAATCTCTGGAGCATTCCTGCAACTTCTTTGATATTTTCTATGCGGTTATGGATAAAAAATACTTGTCCACCCCGCTGAATTTCGTAGCGAATCGCATCCCTAATCGCTTCTTCGCTAAAGCGAATCACATTGCTTTCGATAGGAACACGATTTGGCGGTGGCGTATTGATAACCGATAAATCGCGTGCAGCCATCAATGAAAACTGCAATGTTCTCGGAATTGGCGTTGCGGTAAGCGTTAAGGTGTCGATATTTTCTTTTAAAGTTTTCAACTTGTCTTTAACGGCCACGCCAAATTTTTGTTCCTCATCAACAATCAACAAGCCCAAATCTTTATATTTTATTGCTGAATTTGTCAATTGATGCGTTCCAATAACAATATCAACAGAACCGTCTTCCAATCCTTTTAACACACCTTTTCGTTGTGTTGCGGTTCTAAATCGGTTTAAATATTCTACGGTCACCGGAAAATCTTTTAACCGTTCGCTAAAAGTTTTAAAATGCTGAAATGCCAAAATGGTGGTTGGCACCAAAATGGCAACCTGTTTGCCGTTATCCACCGCTTTAAAAGCCGCCCTGATGGCAATTTCAGTTTTTCCGAAGCCCACATCGCCACAAACCAACCGGTCCATTGGGCGTTCATTTTCCATATCATTTTTCACATCTTGGGTTGATGAAGACTGATCTGGCGTGTCTTCGTACAAAAAACTGGCTTCCAGTTCATGTTGCAAATAACTGTCGGGATGAAATTGAAATCCTTTTTGCATTTTTCGTTTTGCGTACAATTCAATCAAATTATAGGCAATATGCCGAATGCGTGTTTTTGTTTTTTGTTTTAGCGCTTTCCAGGCGCCGGAACCCAATTTGTGCAATTTTGGTGCGGTGCCGTCTTTGCCGTTGTATTTTGCAATTTTATGCAGCGAATGAATGCTGATGTACAAAATATCGCGGTCTCCATAAATTAATTTAATGGCTTCCTGTTGTTTTCCTTCAACATCAATTTTTTGAAGTCCGCCAAATTTTCCAATACCGTGATCAATATGCGTTACATAATCGCCAATTTCAAGATTGGTCAATTCTTTTAGTGTGATGGTTTGTTTTTTGGCGTAGCCGTTTTTTAGGCGGAATTTGTGATAACGTTCAAAAATTTGGTGGTCGGTATAACAAACCAATTTATTTTCAATGTCAATAAATCCTTGGAATAATGGAAAAACGAGTGTTGTGTATTCCAATTCCTTGTCCAGATCGCTAAAAATATCTTTAAAACGATCGGCTTGTTTTTCCGAATCGCAAAATAGGTAATTTGAAAATCCGTTTTCACTGTTTTGATGAAAATTTTCAATCAGCAAATCAAATTGTTTGTTGAATGAAGGCTGCGGTTTTGTGTTGAAAACCACCAAGTCACTTGATTTAGAATCGTCCTTAGAAATTCGCGCATTCACAATTTCAACCAGTGAAAATTCCTTTAATTGTTTTTTGATGAGGTCGCCGTCGCAAAAAAGTTCGTTTGGTTTTGCGTGATTTAAAGCAGAAGTCAGTTCCTTAAAAGCATTTTCCGCTTTTCCGAAAAGCGCGTCTAA
Source organism: Lutibacter sp. (assembly GCA_030656195.1). GTDB lineage: Bacteria > Bacteroidota > Bacteroidia > Flavobacteriales > Flavobacteriaceae > Lutibacter. Next base: position 9,178 of record JAUSOJ010000285.1, on the reverse strand, counting down.
AGTATTATAAAGCAGGCTGAGATCTTTGGCGAAAACAGTGGTTTTGTCGGAAATATATTTTAAAAAACTGTCGCGTTTCTCGGTCAATGCCTTATTTTCAACATTGGGCATTATGCTGATTTTGTTCAACTTTTCAGTAGAAAGTTGCGTTTCAACATCAAAAGTCCGGATGCTTTCCACTTCATCGTCGAAAAACTCTATCCGATAAGGCTCATCATTTGAAAAAGAAAAAACATCAATAATACCGCCACGAACCGAAAATTCTCCAGGTTCACTCACAAAATCAACCCGGTTAAAATGGTATTCGAACAATACTTCATTTACAAATTCCAGACTTAATTTATCGCTGATGCTTATTTTTAAAGTGTTTCTGTTCAATTCGGCTTTGGTGACCACTTGTTCAAAAAGCGCTTCGGGATACGTGACAATAATGGCCGGTTTTTTACGCGAATTTATGCGGTTCAAAACCTCTGAACGCAACAGCACATTGGCATTGTCGGTTTCTTCAATTTGATAAGGCCTGCGATAAGAACCCGGATAAAAAAGCACATCTTTATCGGTTAAAAGTTGCTCCAAATCGTTTAAATAATAGGCGGCTTCTTCCTTGTCATTAAAGATTAAAAGAAATGGTTTCTCAACTTTTTTGAAACTTTCGGCAATAATAAAAGACAATGAAGATCCAACCAAATTCGAAATTTGAAATTGGTGATGCTCCTTTAAAAGTAATTGAACCAACTGTTTTTCTTCAACAATTTGGCCGTAGGTTTTAACAATAGCTTGTTTGCTCAAATTTGCAAATTTTGCCAAAGGTAGCATTTTAAAAAAAATGAGGAAAAATTCAGCAAAAATTATTAAATTTATAGGTAACAAATTAAATAGGAAATGTTATGTCAATTTCAGATTTATATCAAAACAGACTGCACGAGCAAAACAAAGGGCATTTTGCTTCTATTGTAAAATTAGCAATGCATGATGCCAGAATTAACGATGCTGAATTTAAATTATTGGAAAGATTGGCAAACAAATTAGACATCTCCAAAAGTGAGTTTGATGCCATTTTGAAAAACCCCTCCAATTTTGAGGCAATTTCACCCGACAGTTATGATGAACGCTTAGAGCGCTTGTATGATTTGACCAAAATGTTGTTTTTGGATAAAAACCCGACCATTGATAAAACCACAACAATGGACAAAATTACCTTGGGTTTGGGTTTTCCAGTTAAAAATGTGAGGCAAATTGTGAAAGAAGCCATAAAATTCTTTTTAAAAGAACCAGATGTTGAAGATTTTAAACAAGTGATAAAAAAAGTGAATCCGATAAAACACGAATCTTAACTTTTTATACAGTGGATATTTTATAGGTTTAATTATATTTGCGGTAAAAATTAGAAAAATGGCATTATCGGATTATAATTTAAGCGGGGAACAGAAAAGAAACATCGAACATTTTGCAAGTATTGTACGATTGGCTTTGGCAGATGACATAATCACAGTCGACGAAGAAAAATTATTGAAAAGACTCGCAAGAAGATTTCACATTTTAGATGAAAAATATAAGGAAATACTTGAAAATCCTAATGAATATTCTCAAACCACGCCTCATAATTATGATGAACGCATAGAGCATTTGTATGATTTGGCAACGATGGTTTTTGCTGATGGTGAAGCTTCAAAAGAGGAAGCGGACGTGCTAAAAAAATTGGTGATCGGACTTGGTTTTCCTCTGGACAATGCTGAAAAAGTAACCAACGAGTCTATTCATTTAATTCTAAACAACAACGATTTAGAAGATTTCTCAAAAGCTATTAAAAGAGTGAACAGAATTTAATCTGTTAAAAAAAATGTCAAAAAGCCGAACATTATGTTCGGCTTTTTGTGTTTAAAATGCTAATTTGCAATAAAAATTATACGTGCAAAAACCAGCTTCATTTCAAGTATATAGCGCTTCTGCGGGCAGCGGAAAAACATTCACATTGGTTAAAGAATATTTAAAAATTCTTTTAACAAGCGACAATACCTATAAATTTCAGCAAATATTGGCTGTAACATTTACCAATAAAGCCGCCGGTGAAATGAAAGCACGTGTGATTGAGAATTTGTATTCGTTTTCAAAGGAAGAAAAAAATGATATGCTTCAGGTAATTTGTGAGGAAACAAATTTAGCGGACGCCATTATTTTTATAAGGTCACAAGCTGTTTTAAATGCCATTTTGCAAAATTATTCGGCTTTTGGCATTATGACCATCGACAGTTTTACACATAAATTAATACGAACTTTTGCATACGATTTGCACCTTCCTTTAAATTTTGAAGTTGAAATGGACGCCGAAAGTTTGTTAAATGAAGCGGTTGATGTGGTGATTTCCAAAATTGGGAGCGACAAAAAATTAACCGATTTGCTGGTGAATTATTCGCTGCAAAAATTGGAAGATGACAAGGCTTGGGATATTTCGCTGGAATTGAAATCGTTCGCCAAAATTATTCTGAATGAAACCGATGCCACCAATCTAAAATCGCTTCATAAAATTTCTATTGAAGAATTTACAATCTTAAAGGATAAGCTTCAAAAGGAAAACAAACAGATTGAAGCAGATTTTTTGATGATTGGGGAAAAAGCGCTAAAAATTATTGATGAAAACGGATTGGATCACAATGAATTTTCTTACGGCGATCTGCCAAATCATTTTAAAAAGCTCTCCAAACTCAAATATTTAAAAGCCGATGAGTTAAAATTTGAAGGTCGTTTAAACACCACAATAGAAGAAAATAAAAATTTTTATACGGCAAAATGCAGTGCAAATTCCAAGCAAATTATTGAGAGCATCACACCAGTTTTAAAAGGCTTGTATGAGGAATCCAAAAAATTGTATGCTGAAAAATATCCTCGTTATCTATTGAATAATTTGATTGTGGAGGGTTTAATTCCGTTGGCGGTTTTAAATTATATCAACAATGCGCTTCAGGAAATAAAAGCCGAAAATAACATTTTGTTAAATGCCGAATTTAACCAACTTATTGGTGACACCATAAAAAACGAGCCCGCGCCATTTATTTATGAGCGTCTGGGCGAAAAATTTCGCTATTATTTTATTGATGAAATGCAAGACACTTCACAATTGCAGTGGCAAAATTTAATTCCGCTGATAGATCACGCCATTTCTTCGGAAAATGAATTTGGTGAACAAGGAAAATTGTTGTTGGTTGGCGATGCAAAACAATCGATTTACCGATGGAGAGGCGGAAAATCGGAACAGTTTATTGCGCTTTCTTCCGAAGAAAAAAATAACAATCCGTTTTACGTTGAAAAAGTATTGCAAAGTTTAGAAACAAATTTCAGAAGTTATTCGGAAATTATCGATTTTAACAATGCATTTTTTAAGAATAGCGCCCAATTTTTAACCAATCCAAGTTACCGAAATTTATTTTTTGAAGGAAACAGCCAAAAAATTAACAAAAAAACTGGCGGTTATGTGCAAGTTTCTTTTGTTGAAAAAGAGGAGGAAGAGGAAGATAAAACCTTGGTTTATCCAAAAAAAGTAGCCGAAATTATTCAAAATTTAGATCCATCATTTAAAAAAAATGACGTTTGTGTGTTGGTTCGGAAAAAAGACCACGGAATTACGATTGCAAAATATTTGTCGGAAAACGGCATTGAAATCATTTCTTCTGAAACCTTGTTGCTGAAAAACAACGAAAAAATAAACTTCATGATCAACTTATTGTATGTGATCGAAAATCCATCATACAAAGAATACAAAATTAAATTGCTGTATTTTTTGTATGAATATTTTAAATTGGAGGAAGAAAAACACCATTTTTTAAATCGGTTTATTAATTTATCAACCGATGAATTTTTTGTGGCGTTAAAAAAATACGGACTGCATTTTAATGTGGGAGAATTTCACCAGATTCCATTTTATGAAAGCGTTGAATACATTATAAGAAGTTTCAATTTAGCGCCAGATTCCGATTCAAATATTCAATTCTTTTTAGATGTTGTTTTTGAATTTCAGCAAAAGAAAAAAGTTTCAACCGGCGCGTTTTTAGAATTCTGGGAATTGAAAAAGGACAAATTTAGCATTGTTGCGCCAGAAGCCGAAAATGCAGTGAGAATTATGACCATCCACAAAGCAAAAGGGCTGGAATTCCCAGTGGTTATTTTCCCTTATGATATTGAAATGTACCGACAAATAAATCCGAAGGTTTGGTATTCAGATGACCAATTGGGCGAAATCAAACAGGTTTTTTTAAATTATGGCGACAAGTTAAATTATATAGGCGAACAAGGGAAACAGTTGTTTGACCAGCGACGGGAAGAATTGGAATTGGACAATTTTAATTTGTTGTATGTAACATTAACAAGGGCTGTAGAGCAATTACATGTGATTACCGAAGACAAAACAGGCGGTAAGGATTCGGCCGGCATCAAAAACACTTCCGACCTTTTTGTGCAATTTTTAAAGAAAAGCGAATTGTGGAATCCTGATAAAAAAGAATACAGTTTTGGAAATGCGATACGAATGCCATTTTCAAAAAAAGAAGAAAGCAACACCACAATCCAACAAAATTTTATTGGAAATTCCTGGAAAAACCACCAAATTTCCATTGTTGCCAATTCGTCGTTGCTTTGGGATTCCGATCAGGAAAAAGCCCGACTTTACGGAAATTTACTGCACGAAATGTTGTCAAAAATTAAAACAAAAAATGATATTGAAGAAGTCGTAAATCGGTATTTATTTAAAGGTGAAATTACTGTTGAAGAACAAAAGGAGCTCATCGATATTCTAAAAAAAATCATAAATCACCAGCAACTTGCGCTTTATTTTGATCAAAATAACAAGGTTTTAACCGAACGGGAAATAATCACTTTAGACAAGCAGACAGTAATTCCGGATCGATTGATTTTTAAAGAAAATAACGTCACAATCATCGATTATAAAACGGGAAAATATGATGAAAAGCACCGACATCAAATTAACACTTATGCAACCGCATTGGAAAATTTAAATTTCAATGTCGTAAAAAAATTATTGGTTTATATTACCGATGAAATTTTAATTGAAGAAGTTTAAATTAGTATAAATTTGTAAAAAAATAAACAATTATGTACGGTAAATTACAACAACATTTGCAAAAAGAACTGCAAGACATTAAAGATGCAGGATTATATAAATCTGAACGCGTAATCACATCATCACAAGATGCGGTCATAAAAATTAGCACGGGACAAGAAGTCATTAATTTTTGCGCCAATAATTATTTGGGATTGTCAAACAACCCAGAAGTGATTCAAGCGGCAAAAGACGCTTTAGACAGTCACGGTTTCGGGATGTCATCGGTGCGTTTTATTTGCGGAACGCAGGATATTCACAAGCAATTGGAACAAAGAATTGCCGAATTCTATAAAACGGAAGACACCATTTTATATGCTGCCGCTTTTGATGCAAACGGAGGCGTTTTTGAACCGCTTTTATCAGATGAAGATGCCATTATTTCAGATTCTTTAAACCATGCTTCCATTATTGATGGGGTGCGTTTGTGTAAAGCTGCGAGATATCGCTATGAAAATAATGATATGGAATCCCTGGAAGCACAGCTTATTGAAGCCAACAAAAAGAACCACCGATTCAAATTAATAGCTACCGACGGTGTTTTTTCTATGGATGGCGTAGTGGCCCAACTTGATAAAATTTGTGATTTGGCCGATAAATATGATGCGTTGGTGATGGTAGATGAATGTCATGCTGCAGGTTTTATCGGAAAAACAGGACGCGGAACCTTAGAGTTAAAAAACGTCATGGGACGCGTTGATATTGTTACAGGAACCCTCGGAAAAGCACTTGGGGGTGCTATGGGCGGTTACACAACCGGTAAAAAGGAAATTATTGAATTGTTGCGTCAGCGCTCAAGACCATACCTATTTTCAAACTCATTGGCTCCGGCAATTGTGGGTGCTTCTTTAAAAGTATTTGAAATGATTTCAGAAGATGCAACATTAAGAAATAAGTTGGAATGGAACACCAATTTCTTTAAAGAAGGGATGATAAAAGCGGGGTTTGACATTGTAAAAGGAGATTCGGCAATAGTTCCCGTGATGCTCTACGATGCCAAGCTGTCTCAAGACATGGCCAATATGCTATTGGAAGAAGGTATTTACGTGATTGGGTTCTTTTACCCGGTTGTGGCAAAAGGAAAAGCAAGGATTCGCGTGCAACTTTCCGCAGCGCACACCGCCGAACATCTGGAAAAAGCGATTAATGCATTCATTAAAGTAGGTAAAATACTGAAGGTTATATAGAAAAATTATAAAACAGTATCATTTTCAATATATTTTTGTATTTTTGTTAGTAAGAGGAGAGATTTACAGACTTTCCTTATTGCAAAAAAAGAACATTAAATTTAAACTTACTAAAAATGAAACATGTAAAAATTGCCTTCTTGGCGTTGTTATTAATTGTATCCTATGGCACAACTAATGCCCAAGATACCGAAAACCCATGGATACTAACGTTTGGAGCAAATGCCATTGACGTTAAAGGTGGGGACTCAGATATTACTATAGGTCCTAAAATGTCTCTCGGAAGATATTTAGGAAAAGGATTTAGCTTAGAATTAGCAGGAGCTGTTAATGAAATAAGCAGGCCTTGGGGAACAGGCGCAGATGCTACATTTGTAGGGATAGATTTAAATGCAAAATATGCATTAAATAATGCGTTTGGAACATCAGGATGGTTTGATCCATTTTTATATGTTGGTGGAGGAGAAAACTGGGTAGGTTCCGAAAATGGTTTAGGGTTTAATGTTGGAGCAGGGATTAACGCATGGTTTAATGACCATGTTGGATTAAATGTTACCGGAGGATACAAAAAAGTAAATACACCAGTTGATTTTGAAATGATGCAATATTCAGCCGGTTTAACTTGGAAATTTGGAGGAGCAAAGGCCAAAGATATTACTGAAGAACTTAGTGATAAAGATGGCGATGGCGTGCCAGATTGTAGAGACGAATGTCCAGATGTTGCTGGTTTAGCAATGTTTCATGGTTGTCCAGATACAGATGGTGACGGAATTCCAGATATTATGGATAAATGCCCAGATGTTTTTGGATTAAAAATACTGCAAGGTTGCCCAGACAGAGATGGTGACGGAACTCCAGATAAAGATGATGCTTGTCCAGATGTATTTGGTCCAAAAACCAATGCAGGCTGTCCGTTCAAAGATACTGATGGAGATGGCGTAATTGATTTAATTGACAGATGTGTAGATGTTAAAGGCCCTGCTTCAAACTATGGTTGTCCTGTGCTTCCAACTGTTGAGATTATGAATGAGCTGAATCAGTATGGAAGAACTATTTTGTTTGATTACGATAAATGGTCATTCAAAAAAGAATCCTATGCTGTTTTGCAGCCGATGACAACAATATTAAAAGAGTACCCAGACGCTGATTTTATCATTGAAGGCCATACAGATAGCGATGGATCTGATGCTTATAACCAAGTGTTATCTGAAAAAAGAGCAAACGCCGTTAGAGATTATTTCGTCACAAATGGGATCAATCCAAATAGATTAACAACAAAAGCATTTGGAGAGAGCAGACCAGTGGATACTAATGCCACTGCCGCAGGTAAAGCAAATAACAGACGTACTGAAGTAAAATTAGCTGAGTAGTCTTAGATAGCTTTTATTTTAAAAATAGTAATCGCCTAGAAATTAAATTTTTAGGCGATTTTTTTATTGTTTTTTGAATAATTATCATCAATTGTTATGAATAATTTTTTTAAGAATAATTCAAAATATTTGGTTACAATTCGAACTTATTTAAAGATTAAACAAAAAAACCACCTAATATCAAGATGTTCTGTTGTTTTTAGTTTAATTTTTTGCGGGTTTATTACATAAATACATTATATTTGCAGATAATTAAAAAAAGAATATTAATTAAATTTTTATAAAAATGAAACATTTAAAAGTTGCCATTCTGGCTTTATTTCTGATTACTGGTTTAAGTAATGTAAATGCACAAGACAAAAACAATCCTTGGGCTATTGGCATTGGTGTAAACGCAGTTGACTTTTACCCTACAAACGTAAATATCCCTAACGGTGGCTACGGTGGCTGGGGTGATGAATTTTTCAATGCAGGTGACCATTACAACATTCTTCCTGCAGTATCTAAAATTTCTGTCGGTAAATATTTAGCGGATGGATTCAGTCTTGAAGCAGCAGGAACTTTGAACAAAATATCTAAAATGGGTGACAATAGTGTTAGCGATTTGATGTATTTTGGTTTAGATGGAGCATTAAAGTTTGACCTTAACAACATTATTGGCGAAACTTCTTGGTTTGATCCTTACGTTTTAGTTGGTGGTGGTTATACTTGGTTAGATAAATTTGGAACAGCTACAGTTAATGGTGGTGGTGGTATCAATTTTTGGTTCAATGATAATATTGGATTAAACGTTGAATCAAAATACAAACACGTATTTGACAACGCAGACATTTTACAACATTTTCAACATTCTGTTGGAATTGTATTGAAATTTGGTGGAACTGACACTGATGGTGACGGTATTTTTGACAAAGACGATGCTTGTCCTACTGTATTTGGATTGGCTGCTTTTAAAGGTTGTCCTGATACTGACGGCGATGGCGTTGAAGATTCAAAAGACGATTGCCCTACTGTATTTGGTTTGGCCGCTTTAAACGGTTGTCCAGATGCTGATGGTGACGGAATTGCCGATAAAGATGATGCTTGTCCAAATGAAAAAGGAACTAAAGCAAACAAAGGTTGTCCAGATACTGACGGCGATGGTGTTGTTGATAAAGACGATGCTTGTCCAACTGTACCAGGTCCAGCTGACAATAAAGGTTGTCCTTGGCCAGATACTGACGGAGATGGTGTTACTGACAATTTAGACAAATGTCCTACTGTTGCAGGTCCAGCTTCAAATAATGGTTGTCCAGTAGCTCCAACAGTTGAGGTTATGGCAACATTGAATGAATATGCTAGAACTATCTTGTTTGATACAGGGAAAGCAACTTTCAAAAAAGAATCTATTGATATTTTAAAATCAATGACTTCAATCTTTAAAGATTATCCAGAAGCTGATTTTGTAATTGCAGGTCATACTGATAGTGTAGGTTCTGACAAATCAAACCAATTATTGTCTGAAAGAAGAG
>JAUSOJ010000065.1 GCA_030656195.1 Lutibacter sp. | reverse complement strand
TTACGCCACAAAATCCGCACGATCTTGTGCAGATATTGCCTAAAATCATAAATGTAGCAGTGCCTTCTGTCCAGCATTCGCCCATATTCGGACAGCTTCCGCTGGTGCAAATGGTGTTTAATTTATATTTATCGACTAAATTTCTTAATTCAGTATATTTTTTTCCAACGGGCAACTTAACGCGCAACCAAGCCGGTTTTTGAATTTTATCGGGTAATGAAGTTGTTTCTTGTGACATATTAAATGAAAATTGATTGCAAAAATACGAAGAAATTATAAACTATCTATAATGTATTAAGATACCAAATGCTAAATCCAATCAAAAATAAGATGCCAAACCAGCTCAGGATTTTAAGCGGGAAGGAAGGTCGCCAAGCTATTGGCGTGTGTTTGCCGGAGATTAACATAAAATTGATAATGGCAAAAAATGGCGCTGTTAAAAACGATAAAATGGTGGCGATTTTTATTAAAAAACCCATTTCCGATTGAAGGAAAACCAAAATTGAGATAGTGCCAACGGCCAAAAAACTGATCCAAAACCAGTACATATTTTTATACGATTTTTGGGTAAGCAAATCGAAAGCTTTTGTCATGGCTCTAGGCGATGCGTCCAATGTAGTGATGGTGGTGCTGAACATAGTTGTAAAAGCGGCTGCGGCAATAAAAATATACATTTCTTGTCCTAAATTTTTGGTGTACAGCGTAATGAGCTGCTCTGAAAATTGAACAGCGCCTGAGCCAAAAGTTTCTCCTGAATTATGCATAACGATGGCTCCCAAGGCCACAAAGAAAATACCAATTACCAATGTGCTCAAAAAACCGATGTTAAAGTCGAAAATGGCTTGTTTTGGGGTGAATTCGTTGGATTTGTCTTTTTGTTTTTCCAATGCCCAAAGCGATTGCCAAATGGAAACATCGAGCGGGGCGGGCATCCATCCTAAAAAAGCAATTAAAAATCCAACTTCAACCGTTCCTTTTGGAATTATTTGCACAAAGCTGTAAGTATTTGGTGAATTAAATGCGGCGACAACCAAAGCAATAAAAGTGCTTAAAGTTAATGTGATCACAATTAATTTCATCAATTTATCCAATAAATTGTAGCGTCCTATAATTAAGATTGAAAGGCAAATCAACGTAATAATGATGCTCCAAATTACCGGATTTGTGGTAATTCCAAATAAATTAGCTGCCAATCCGGCAGTCACAATGGTTACTGCCGCCTGAATGGTGAACATGGTTGCCAGGTTTAAAATAAAATAGGCAAGCAGCACGCCTTTTCCCAATTTTTTATAACCGTCGAGCAAACTTTCTCCCGTTGCGGTGGCATATCTTGGTCCATACTGAAAAAACGGATATTTTACGATATGAATTAAAACCAACGCCCAAATTAATCCAAAACCAAAGTCGGCTCCGGCTCTTGTTGATTGCACCAAATGTGAAACGCCAATTGCGGCTCCTGCAAAAAGCAATCCCGGACCTAATTTTTTAAGCCAATGCGATTTTTTTGCAATCAACTTTCGGTAGATTTTTTAATAATTTCCGCCAATAATTTTTTGGCTCGTGACAGTTTTATTTTGATGTTGCCAATGGGTTCATTTAAAATTTCGGCCATTTCTTTGTAACTCATTTCCCTGAAATATCGCAGATTGATTATTTCCTGATAATGAGGTTTTAAGAGTTTTAAATGATTTAATAATTGCGCTAGATTTTGATCGATAATCAATTGGTCTTCAGCAGAAGGACTTTCATCTGTGATTTTATATGCCTCAGATTCTTTTTTATCGATGGAAATGGTTTCGGTGCGTTGTTTTCTTAAATGATCTAAAAAAATATTTTTTGAAATTGAAATGAGCCAGGTTTTAAAATTGTAGCTTTCGTTATACAAGTCAATTTTATCAAACGCTTTTGAAAAGGTTTTTATGGTAATGTCTTCCGCTTCGTCCTCATCTTCTACTTTCGATAATTGAAAACGATAAACATCACTCCAATAGGTATTTAGCAAGGTATTAAAAGCTTTTTGGTCTTTTTTTCTTGCTTTTTCAATTAAATCGGCAATATCATTGTTTTTTTTTACCAATGCGTAGGTTTTGATCTCATATTTTTTATAAAGATAAACATTTGAATCAATATTAAAAATATTTCAAAAAAAGGAATAAGCGGTATTAAATCGCCTTCATTTAATTTTTTTGCTGAAAACCCAATAACCAAATATTGGAACAGGATTCGGGTCGCGATTAAAACCGCAATTATTTGCCATTGATACAGAAATCCTAAAAGTACGATGGCCAAAATCCAAAACAACATTTGAGAGACAAAAAACAGCCCCAATAAAAATTTATGAAAAGGTTTGTAAAAAGAAGCCGTTGAAATATGCCTTCTTTTTTGTAGCATCCAATCTTTAAATGTGGTTTTTGGGACAGATTCCGTAAAACTATTTTGAGAACAGGAAATGGCCGTATTTTCTTTTGTTGCCACTTCATTTATAAATAAATCATCATCGCCCGATTTAATTTTCATATGGTTAATAAAACCGTTAACCTTGAAAAAAGTCGATTTTGTATAGGCTAAATTGCGGCCAACGCCCATATAGGGAATGCCAATTTTTGCATAGCTAAAATATTGTATGGCGGTTAAAAGTGTTTCAAACCGAATGAGTTTGTTAAGCCATGATTTTTTTATTTTTTGATAGGCGCCGTATCCCAAAACAATTTGATGTTGTTTGCTGAAATTACTGGCCATTTCGGTGATCCAGCTTGCAGAAACAGGAATACAGTCGGCATCCGTAAACAATAAATGTTCGTGTGAAGCCGCTTTAATACCTAAAGTCAGCGCGTATTTTTTACTGCCCCAAAATTGCTCATTTATGGCAACATCCACAATTTTTATTGGAATTGCAGTATCTTTTTTAAACTGCTCCATCACTTTTAAAGTGCGGTCTGTTGAGCGATCATTGATTAAAACCAATTCAAAGTTTCTGTAATCTTGATTTAAGAAAAGAGGCAGGTTTTCAGCTAAGTTTTTGGCCTCATTTTTAGCACAAATAAGCACAGAAACGGGCAAATTGAAATTATTTTCGGCAGGTTTTTTTTTATAAAATGAAAAAGCCCCAAAAATAAAAACGTAATAAATAAATTGAATGCAAAAAATTACCGCAAAAGCAATAAATAGATATTCGAGCATCTCTTATTTGTTTTCACATTGATCAGGCAATCTTCCGCAATATCCGCAGGCTTCACCTTCTCTATTTAAATGTGGATTTTGGCTTGCGCAAGTTCCCGCAAATTTGCCGTCTTTTTTTGCCCAAATTTTAATGGCGATTCCCAGAACACCAATGGCAAGAAGACCTATTGTAATAAGTATTAGTTTCATAATTTAAAATTAAAGTGCAAAGATACAGATTAATCAGCGATGAGTAAATATCGAATTATTTATTTTTAAATTAAATATAACGCAATAAAATTAGTTAAAAATAGGATAGTCAATGGGTAAATCTGTTATATATTGTGATAATAATTTTTTTTTTCAAAAAAAATTATTATATTGTGATTCAATTAATATTTAATATTTTTAAAAATTTATTGTTTAATTACCATCTAAAACTTTAAGAATTATAAAAATTATTTGAATTGATAAATATTAATTGGTTTTTAAATTAAAAGACTCGTCCATTTTTAATAAATAGACGAGTCTTTGTTTTTGAAGTATGAAAAATTATTTTTTCACCAACTCATCCTGAACATTGCTTGGCACCAATTCAAAATTTGAAAACTTGGTGCTAAAACTTCCTCTTCCTTGGGTTATTGACCGCAATGTTGTGGAATATTTATACATTTCGGCCAATGGTGTTTTGGCTTTAATGGTTTGGTATTTACCCTCGCTGTCCATTCCTAGAATTACTGATCTGCGCGATTGTAAATCGGTCATCACATTACCCATTAATTCCTCAGGAACCTTCACGGAAAGTTCATGAATAGGTTCCAGTAATTTAGGTTTGGCATTTAAGAAGGCTTCTTTGAAAGCGTGTGCTCCGGCAATTTTAAAGGAAATATCATTTGAATCTACGGCGTGCATTCTGCCGTCAAATAGCATTACCCGAACATCTCGAGCGTAAGATCCGGTTAATGGCCCTTCTTCCATAACTTCTAAAATTCCTTTTAAAACGGAAGGCAGATAGCGTGCATCAATGACACCTCCAACAATACAATTGTAGAATATTAATTTTCCGCCCCAATCAAGGTTAACTTCTTCTTTTCCTCTGATGTTAAATCCTTCAGGCTCCGGCATTCCTTCATACCAAGGTTCAATTTTAATGTGAACTTCCCCAAACTGTCCTGATCCTCCTGATTGTTTTTTGTGTTTATAACTTGTTGTGGCAGATCGCTGTATGGTTTCTCTGTAAGCAATTTTAGGTTGTTCAAAAACTGCTTTCAATCCATAGGTATTTTGCAAAATCCAGTCAATGGTCGCTAAATGCAATTCCCCTTGGCAAGATAAAATGAGCTGTTTTAATTCTGATGAATACTTAACGCTAACGGTTGGATCCTGGCTATGAATTTTTTTAAGCGCTTCATTTAATTTTTCATCATCATTTTTATCAAAAGCCCTTACCGCTTTTGTAATTCTTGTTTCAGGATAAATAATTGGTTTTATGGTAATGTTAGACCCTTTTGTTCTTAAAGTATCATTTGTTTCTGTATATTTTAATTTTAAGGTGGCTCCAATATCTCCGGCACTTAATTTTTCAACCAGTTCCCTGTTTTTGCCATCCATGATATAAAGCTGGTTTAAAATTTCAATTTCACCATTTCTTGAATTTTCCAATTTATCATTTTGCTTAATTTCTCCCGATTTAACTTTAAAGAAACTAATTTGTCCTAGGTTTGGTTCATAAACTGTTTTAAAAATAAACAACGCAGTTGGCGCGTTTGGTTTGCATTCAATTGGGGAGCCTTCAACACTTTGTTCAGGTTTTAAATCGGCTGCAGATGGAGCAACATTGTCAATAAATCCCATCAAACGTCCGGTACCCATATCATTTAAGGCTGAAATGCAAAATACCGGGAATAGTTCATGATTTAGCATCCCTTTTTTAATTCCAAGTCGCATTTCATCTTCATTAAGGGTGCCTTTGTCAAAATAAAGTTCCATCAAATTTTCATCATTTTCAGCAGCTTTTTCAATCAATTCATTTTGAAGTTCCGTTGCATGTTCAATTTGATCTTTTGGAATTTCTAATTTTTCAGGTTTTCCTCCTTGCGGTCCAAATTTGTACATTTTCATTTTAAGTACGTCAATAATGCATTGTGCACCATCAACTACTAGCGGATATTGAACTTTAACCACATTTTTTCCCACCAATTCAAGAATGCTTTTATAGCTTTCATCAAAATCGGCGCTAGGATGGTCTATTTGATTGATTACAAATAAAGTTGGGTGCGAAAATCGGTCTATATAATCCCATATAATTTCTGTGCCAACTTCAACGCCATATTGCGCGTTTATAACCATTACAACAGAGTCGGTTACATGCATTGTAGAGGTAATTTCGCCTATATAATCATCCAGGCCGGGAGTGTCAATAATGTTTATTTTGTAGTTGCGCCATTCGGTATGAAGGGGCGTTGCAAAAACGGAAGTTTCTCTTTCATGTTCTATCGCGTGGTAGTCGGAAATGGTGTTTTTGTTTTCAATACTACCACGGCGGCTGACTAATCCGGCTTCAAAGAGCATGGTTTCGGCCAATGTTGTTTTACCACTTTTATGGGCACCAACAAAAGCTACATTTTTAATGTGTTTGTCATCGTATATTTTCATAATTCAATGGTTTTTATAAAAAGTTTTATAAAAGTACAAACTTTTTAATATAATAGTATGATGAATGTTAGGGTTTTTTCAAAAGAGTTTTATTAAATAATTTGGGTTGAAATAAGCATTTTTAGGTTTAGGCAGCCAATTTTTACGATTCAGGGGAAATAAACGACAATTGAGAAAGTTAAAATTTTATAATGAGATAAATCTTGCCAATTTTGACACTGTAAATAAACATTAACTATAAAATTTGAAAAGTATGCAACAAGCAATTTTAGCGCTTTCATTATTGATTTCATCAATGATTTTTGCACAAGCAACGCCTAAGAAATTAGAAGAAGGAATCTCGGTTACCGTTTCAGTGGTCAATGCATTGAACGATACAGGTACTGTAAATTTCGGTTTTTATAATGAAGAAAATTTCATGAAACAGCCCATTTATGCCAAATCTGCTTCAGTTGAAAAAGGAAAAAGCACTGTTGTGTTTGAGGGTGTTTCACAAGGTTTTTATGCCATCCTTTGTTTTCACGATGAAAATAATAACGGACGAATGGATTTTGATTTCAACGGGATGCCAACAGAAAGTTACGGAAGCTCAAACAATCCCTTGAATTTTGGTCCGCCTGAATTTGTCAGTTCAAAATTTGAAGTAAAAGACCATGCACTTAATTTAGAAATTAAATTTTAAATTGCAGTTGTAAAAAGTAACTACCACCATGAATTTCAATCTAAAATATATCATTAAAGTATCGGCAATATTGGCCATCATCATATTTGTAATTGAGCGATTGCTTTTTAATGGCGGTTTTAATTTACCCATAAATGAATTGTTTACCGTGCTGAGTATTCATTTTATGTACGCTTTTGTGTTGACAACGCTCAACGGTTATTTCTTTTATTCTTTGGAAAATAAATTTGATTGGAAGGAAAATCCTAAAAAAAGATTGGTAATTGGCGCATCAGGATCCATTTTCCTTACAATGATTGGATTGGCAGTATTGAGATTTGTAACACTTGTGGTTATTTTAGGAAATCCGATTGACAATTTTTTAAACGATTCAAGTGCAAAAACGTATTACTCATTTGGTTTGGGAATGACCATCATTATAAGTTTGGTATTCCATTCTATATTTTTTTACAAGGCATTGACCGAGAAAAAAGTAACCGAACAGCAAATTGTTGCCAAAACCGAAACGGCCAAATATGAATCGCTAAAAAGCCAGATTGATCCGCATTTTTTATTCAACAGTTTAAATGTTTTGACCTCATTAATTGGTGAAAATCCGAAGTTGGCCGAAAAATTTACCACAAAACTTTCCAAAGTGTACCGATATGTTTTGGAACAAAAAAATAAGGATTTAATTGAATTGGATGAAGAATTGGCTTTTGCCAAAACCTATATGGAATTGCTGAAAATGCGGTTTGAAAATGCGGTAACCTTTGAAATTCCTGAAAAATCAAGCGATTCAGAATTTAAGATTTTACCATTGTCATTACAGTTATTGCTGGAAAATACCATAAAACACAATGTGGTTTCCGAAGAAAATCCGCTAAAAGTAACCATCACCGAAGAGAACGGTTATTTGGTGGTTTCCAATAATTTTAATCCGAAATCCATTATGGAAAACGGTACCAAAATAGGATTGAAAAACATTATAGACCGCTATCATTTAATCACCTTGAAAAAAGTGGTGGTTGAAAAAAACAGCGAAAATTTCATCGTAAAATTGCCATTATTAACTCAAAAAACAAAAACAATGAAAACAGAAACTATAGAAAGCAACAAATATTTAAGAGCCGTAGAACGTGTACATGACATCAAAGAATTTTATGGAAGTTTAATTTCCTATTGTATTGTGATTCCAATTTTAATATTTATTAATTTAAATTATACTCCACAATTCAAATGGTTTTGGTTTCCTATGTTTGGTTGGGGAATCGGACTCATTTTTCACGGTTTCAAAGCCTTCAGTTACAATCCGATCTTGGGAAAAGACTGGGAAGAACGTAAAATTAAGGAATATATGGATAATGAAGACAAGCAGTATTGGGAGTAAAAAAGTTAAAAGTTAGAAGTTAAAAGTTAGAAGTTAAAAGTCAGAAGACCGAAGACCGAAGACCGAAGTTCAGGAAGTTCAAAATACTTTTCTTTTTTCAATCAAACTCCCTTTCCTTGGGAAAGGGTTGGGGATAGGACAAAAATCGTAAATCAAAAAT
>JAUSOJ010000248.1 GCA_030656195.1 Lutibacter sp. | reverse complement strand
GCTGTTACCGCTAAAAAATAAAATTTAAACAGATGAAACTAGAAAAATCATTAGAATTATATACAAAAGGCAAAAAGAACTTGGTGGGAGCAGTAAACTCTCCGGTTCGGGCTTTTAAATCTGTTGGAGGAATTCCTATATTTATTGACAGGGCAAAAGGCAGCAAAATTATTGATGTTGACGGAAACGAATACATTGATATGGTGTTGTCTTACGGACCCATGATATTGGGTCACAGAAACAGCACAGTTGAAAAGGCCGTAAAAAAAGCCTTAAAAAGAGGAACAACTTTTGGAGCGTCAACAGTTGGAGAAATTAAATTGGCCAAAATTGTTTGCGATGCTTTTCCAGGAATGGATAAAGTGCGCTTTGTAAGTTCAGGAACTGAGGCGGTTTTTAGCGCCATTCGTTTGGCCAGAGCATTCACAGGAAAAAATAAAATCATCAAATTTGCAGGCTGTTATCACGGTCATGCAGATGATATGCTGGTTGCTGCCGGATCGGGTTTGGTAACGTTAAGTATTCCCGGAAGTAAAGGTGTTCCGCCGGAAGCTGTTGCAAATACACTGGTTGCGGTATATAATGATATTGACAGTGTTGAACAACATTTAGCGAAGCATGATGATATTGCCGCTGTAATTATAGAACCAATAGCCGGTAATATGGGTGTTGTAAATCCGACCAAAGAATTTATAGAAGAATTAAGAGATTTAACCAAAGCAAGCGGTGTTCTTTTAATCATGGATGAAGTGATGACCGGGTTTCGTTCGAAATTTGGAGGCGCTCAAGAATTGTTGGGTGTACAGGCCGATATTACTTGTTTGGGAAAAGTTGTTGGAGGCGGTTTTCCGGTTGGTGCTTATGGAGCCAGAAATGAAATTATGGAAATGGTAGCGCCTTTGGGAGAAATGTATCAGGCAGGAACTTTATCGGGCAATCCGATTGCTATGGCTTGTGGAATTGCGACTTTAACGGAATTGAAAAAACAAGATCCGTATAAGGCTTTTGAAAAAACGGCTTCTTTTTTAGAGCGGTCTTTACTAAATGCCGCTAAGGAAAATGGCATCGATTTGCAGGTAAACCGATTTGGATCCATGATTTCTCCATTTTTTACAAAAACACCGGTGGTTGATTTTAAAACTGCACTCACCAGTGATACCAATAAATTTAAAATATTCTTTTGGAAAATGATGGAACACGGCGTGTTTTTGCCTCCGTCTCAATTTGAAGCTTGGTTTTTGGGAACCGCAATGAGCAAAAGAGATATCTATAAAGTAAGAAAAGCAATTGATATTGCCATGAAAGCGGTGGCTAAAAAAGGCTAATTAACAATTGAAAATCAATTTGCGTTAGTGACAGCAGCCCTTCGGCTGCGCTCAGGATAAACTAATCCTTTTTTGATTCGCCTTCTGGCGAAGTAAAAAAGATAAAGCGAATGGCACGGCCTGAAAGGAACGCCAAAAAAGACAATTAAAATACCAAAACTCAAAAAAATGTACAAAAACGATTTATATTTAAGAGCCTTAAAAGGAGAAATAGTTGAACGTCCGCCAGTTTGGATGATGCGTCAGGCAGGAAGATTTTTACCTGAATTTAGAGAAATTCGTGATAAATATGATTTCTTTACACGTTGCAGAACTCCTGAGCTGGCTTCGGAAATTACCGTACAGCCTTACCGCAGATTTGGGATGGATGCCACTATTTTGTTTTCGGATATTTTAGTGATTCCGCAGGCGATGAACATTGAAGTGGAAATGAAAGAAGGAACCGGCCCTTGGTTGCCAAAACCGATTCGTACCCAAAGAGATGTTGACAATGTGATTGTGCCAGACGTGACTGTTGAATTAAAATACGTGATGGATGCCATTAAAATGACCAAGCAAATGCTAAATAACGAAGTTCCGTTGATTGGTTTTGCCGGATCACCTTGGACAATTTTATGTTATTGTGTGCAGGGCCAAGGTTCTAAAACCTACGACATTGCCAAAGAATTTTGTTTTACCCAACCAATTGCTGCACATACTTTATTGCAAAAAATTACC
>JAUSOJ010000239.1 GCA_030656195.1 Lutibacter sp. | reverse complement strand
GGCGCATCAGGATCATTATTAATTGAAATAATCATAGAAGCATCTTGCATACCGGCAGTATGCTGTATGGCGCCCGAAATTCCGGCAGCAATATATAATTTAGGACGAACTGTAGTGCCTGTTTGTCCAATTTGACGATCGTGATCAATAAATCCGGCATCAACAGCAGCTCTTGAACCACCAACTTCACCCCCTAATAATTTTGCCAACTCTATTAAATATTCAAAATTTTCTTTAGATCCAACGCCATATCCGCCAGAAACAATGATGGGAGCATCTTTCAGATTTACCCCAGATTTTTTAATGTGGCGCTCAATAATTTTTACAACAAAATCTTCCTCTTTTAAAATTGAATTTACATCAATTTCAACAACCTCAGTACTGTAGTTTTCATCAAAAATTTCTTTTTTCATGACTCCTTCGCGCACGGTTGCCATTTGAGGATGCATATCCCAATTGATAATATTTGCCATAATACTTCCTCCAAAAGCTGGTCGAATGGCATAGAGTAAATCTTTGTATTCTTTTTTCTCCTTTTTCACAAAATGATCACCAATATCTAAAATAGTACAATCGGCTGTTAATCCGCAATTTAATTGTGATGCCAGCCTTGGCGCTAAATCTCTTCCAACTGAAGTTGCTCCAAACAATACAATTTGAGGATCTTCTTCTTTTAATATTTTAGTTGCCAGTGCGGCATGAGGCAATGTTCTGTATGGTTCTAGCCTTATACTGTTTCCAACAAATAATTTGTCCACACCATAAGGTGCAATTTGAATTTCTATTCCGTTTAAACTTGATCCGAAAATCATAGCATCTAATGGACATCCCAATTTTTGGGCTAAACGCTTTCCTGCGGATAACAATTCCAAGCTTATATCTGCTACTTTTTGATTTTCGACTTCACAATATACCATGACACTTTTCATAATTAATACTTTTAAGTTTTTATAAATTACCCAATGGTATGATGCGCTATCAATTCTTTAATCATCATTTCAATATCAGCATCCGAATCACTTAAAATTTTAGATTCATTTGCCGTAAAAACGATACTCTCAACGCTTTTAACTTTTGTAGGAGAGCCTGATAACCCGATTTTTTCCATATCTGCTCCGATATCTTCAACGCTCCATTCGGGAATGGTTAAATAAGGTCTTTTTTCATGCAATGACAATATTAAATCATCGGCAGTCCTTAACTCAGTATTGGTTCTGGCGTATTTGTATTGCATGACCTTTTTAGCCTTTCTTGATCTGCAAGCTTGTGAAGATCCATGAACAGTCATTAAGCATGGATATGGGGATGATACTATTTCAACACCTTTATCCAAACGTCTTCTGGCTATAATTTCATGCTCATTTATTTCAATAATTTCCTCAACATAAGTAACTTGAGGAATATTCAATTTATCTGCACATTGTGGCCCAACCTGCGCTGTATCTCCATCAATTGCTTGCCTTCCGCCCAAAATTAAATCGTAAGGAGCAAGTTTATTAATCCCTTTTACAAGCGTATAACTGGTGGCTAAAGTATCTGCGCCTCCAAATCTTCTGTCGGAAATCATAACACCATAATCGGCACCGCGATAATAGCCTTCTCTAATAATGTCTGCCGCCTTTTGAGGCCCCATTGTCAGCACCGTAATTGTGGTTCCCGGCAC
>JAUSOJ010000234.1 GCA_030656195.1 Lutibacter sp. | reverse complement strand
AGACAGGATTTTTTTTTTTGTGTTCATCTATTTATTCATTTCAGCTTTTATGCTTTCCATTAATTTTTTTCCGCCGTTATTTAATACTTCTTCAGCACAAATTTTACCCAAATTTTTCCATTCACTTAATGGAACCGTTTTTTCGACTTCCACTTTTTCTGAACCGTTAATGGCAATTAAAATTCCTTTAAAATAGATTTTATCGCCTGTAATTTTTGCATTTCCGCCGATTGGTGCGGTACAACCGCCTTCCAATGTTTTCATAAACAGACGTTCAACAGCAACAGCCATTTCAGTTTCTTTATGATTTATTTGAGCGCAAATATCAAGGATTTCAGTGTCGGCTTTTAAAGCGGTGACCATGATGGCGCCTTGTGCTGGTGCTGGAATCATCCAATCCAACATCACATGATTTTTTGGAAGCAAGTTGATGCGTTCCAAGCCGGCAGCGGCAAAAATAGCCCCGTTCCAGTTGTTGTCAATCAATTTTTGCAAACGCGTATTTACATTCCCTCTTAAATCGGTAATGCTATGTTTCGGATATTTATGCAACCATTGCGCGGTTCGTCGTAAACTTCCCGTGGCTATAATAACGTTTTCTTGATTGTTTAAAAAATCCGAATTGTTTTTAAGCACCAAAACATCGCTGATATTGGCTCTTTCCAAAACGGCAGCCTGAGCGATTTTTTCATGCAAATCGGTTGGAACATCTTTTAAAGAGTGAACTGCGATATCAATTTCTCCCCGAAGCATCGCATTGTCGAGCGTTTTAGTGAACAATCCAAAGCCGCCTATTTGGTGTAATGGCTTGTCCAAAACCTCATCGCCGGTTGACGTAATTTCAATAATTTGAGCTTGGTATCCTAAATTTTCAAGTTGTGATTTAACTAAATTTGCTTGCCATAATGCGAGTTGACTTGCTCTTGTTCCTATTTTAATCATTCTCATTTAAAATCAACTCTTTAATATTAAACATTTTACTGATTACGCCAATGCTTAAATCAACCGAAGTTTCTTCGTCTTTTAAATGTTTAACAAATTGTGTGGTAATTTTTTGAATCATGCGGTTTGTCAAAAACTCGGCGTGTTCAATATTAAAATCTTTTAACCTTCTTGATTGAAAATCAATTTCATCGTGTTGAATTGCCTGAAGTGATTCTTTTAAAGCATTAACGGCAGGCACATATTTACGTTGTTCAATCCAACCGTTAAATTCACCCTTATATTTTTGAATAATGGCTTCAGCGGCCGGAATTTCATTTTTACGTGTTTCAATGGTTAGATCCGTAATTTTTGAAAGTTCATCAACATTTACCAAAGTCACGCCTTCCATATTTTTTACAGAAATATCAACATTTTCTGGCATTGACAAATCTAAAATCAATATTTGTTTGCCGTTTTTTAAATTGGCTTGGCTTATGGTATGCGAATCTGCACCTGTAGAAACAATTAAAATATCAGTGTCTTCAATTTCTTTTGTTAAGTCGGCATAATTTTTTACGGTTATTTCAGGGTGTTCCGCTTTAAATTCCAAAGCCCTTTCATGGGTTCTGTTAATAAGCGTTACATTTTTGTTTGAAGTATAGCCCAATACATTTTTACATGTGTTTTTACCGATATCACCCAATCCGAAAATAAGAATTTTTTGCTCATTATAATTGCGAATATTTTCCATGATATAATGAATGGCAGCGTAAGCCACAGATGTAGTGCCCGAACTTAATTGGGTATTGTTCTTAACATCTTTGCTTGCCTGTAAAACCAAATTCATCAAACGCTCTAAATAAGCGTTGGTTGTTCCTGCAATTTTAGCTTGCTTAAACGACTCTTTTAACTGGCTTACAATTTCGTAATCGCCTAAAATTTGGCTGTCTAAACCAGTTCCTGTTTTAAACAAATGACGAACGGCATCTTTATTTTTATAAACATAAGAAACCTTGATAAAATCTTCAACAGTTCCATTTGAATATTTGATGATTAAACTAATCAATTCAAAAGGATGTTTGGCAAAACCGGTTATTTCAGTTCTATTGCAAGTAGACAAAACAAAAATCCCATCGATTCCTGATTCTTTCGCCTCCTTCAACAATAGTTTTTGATTTTCTTTTGTGATACTGAAAGTGCCTCGCACTTTTACATCAGCTTTCTTATAACTTAACCCTACACAGTATAATTTTGTAGGCATGTTTTCTAAACTCATAAAAATAGTGTTATCAATAAGTGTCGTCAAAAGTACGAAGTTATATTCCTACAAAACATCGATATAAGTACTATTATTATCGACATAAGTTACCATACCTAATTTATAATACTTCTAAATAAGGTAATTTTGAATAAAAATATGATAATTGTCAGTAAAATAAGGCTTCAAAAACTATGACTTTTATCATATTTTAATTGCAGAGATGTTTTTTTGTATGATTTTTTATTCCTATTTTTGCCTTAGTTTTAAAGCTAATTCATAAAAATGTCTTATGAAATCCAATTTAGAGAATTATAAAAATATCGACAAAAGTACCCAGTTTATTTTTAATGAAATTGAAACTTTTAAAGTTTTTAATTTAAATAACTTATCGGACAACGATGAGTTTTTTAAACTTTCATTAACAAAAAATTACATTCAAATTTATTTTTGCTGCAATAATGAATGTAAAGTTGCCTTCAAATTTGAGCATTGTGTCATGCCTTTGATTGAAGGAAATTCGAGTATGGTATATTTTAAGGATGAAAAAATGGACTTGTTTTTTAGAATGCCTCCAAATTCTGAGATGCTTGCCATTTTAATTTCTATTGAACATTTTCATTCCTTGTTTTCCATTAACGGAACTGTTTTATTTAACTACAGCAGTTTAAAGGGAGAAAACCCAATTATCGAACCAAAAGAGACGAATTCTTCCATAAAATTAATTTTGAACCAATTAAGGACCAAACAAACAAACGATTTGCTTAGGCCCATTTATATCAAAGGAAAAGTATACGAATTACTGAGTTATTATTTTAGTCAGTCCTCAGAAAAAGAAACGGAAAATTGTCCTTATATATCAAACGAAGAAATCGCCAGCAAAATAAAACTGGCAAAACAGCTGATTATCACAAATATGAACAATCCGCCTTCCCTTAATGATTTGGCAAAGGAAGTTGGACTTAACATCAAAAAATTAAAAACCGGTTTTAAAGAAATTTATGGCGTTCCCGTTTTTACTTATTTGTTGAATTATAAAATGGATTTGGCAAAAACATTGTTGCAGGAGCAACAAATGAATGTGAACGAAATAGCCTCTCATTTAGGCTACAGTGCTTCCAGCCATTTTATTGCCGCTTTTAAAAGAAAATTCGATATTACACCAAAACAGTTTTCAAAAACATAATTACACCAAAACAATGAAAGGAGCTTTATTAGTAAATTTAGGATCACCAAACAGCACTTCCACAAAAGATGTCAGAAACTATTTAGATGAATTTTTAATGGATGAACGGGTCATTGACGTGCCTTATTTATTCCGTGCATTTTTAGTGAAAGGCATTATTTTAAATACGCGTCCGAAAAAATCGGCGGCAGCTTATAAAAAAATATGGTGGGATGAAGGCTCTCCATTAATTGTACTTTCTAAAAGATTGCACAAAAAAGTACAGGAAAACACTAATATTCCTGTTGAATTGGCCATGCGTTACGGAAATCCGTCCATGAAAAGCGGCATTCAAAAATTGGCCGAGCAAGGCGTTGATGAAATTTTACTGATTCCGCTTTATCCACAATTCGCCATGGCAACCACAGAAACTATTGAAGTTTTGGCAAAAGAAATTGTTAAAAAACAGTTCCCGAATATAAAACTGACCATGGTTCCCGCTTTTTACAACCAACCCGATTATGTTGAAGTGTTGAGCGAAAGCATTCAAACATCGCTTGATGCATTAAAACCTGAACACCTTCTTTTTTCTTATCATGGCGTTCCGGAACGACATATTAAAAAATCGGATATCACAAAATCACATTGCACAATCGACGGCAGTTGCTGCAACACGCCATCTGCGGCCCACGAGTTTTGTTACCGTCATCAATGTTACCAAACCACCAAAAATGTTGCCGCAAAATTAAATTTAGAAGAAGGAAGTTACAGCACTTCCTTTCAATCGCGTTTGGGAACTGATCCTTGGCTGCAGCCTTATACCGATAAAACCATAGACAACTTCGCCATAAATGGTGTGAAAAAATTAGCCGTAGTTACACCTGCATTTGTTTCAGATTGTTTGGAAACTTTGGAAGAAATTGGTATGGAAGCCAAACATTCATTTATGGAAAATGGCGGTGAAGATTTTAATATGATTCCTTGCTTAAATGACAATGACAATTGGGTAAAAACATTATCTGATTGGATTAAAGATTGGGCAAAATAGTTAATTGCTTTTCCGTATTCAGCAAATAATATTCAAAAACCTGATAGCAGATACATTCTTTTGCTATCAGGTTTCTTTTTGACTTCAGCAAGAAAAGGATTCCTGTTAAAATTTGCTATTTCAATTAAGTTGATTTCTATCATTTATTAAACTGATTTCTCTCATTTTTTAAGATGATTATCCTCATTTCAAAAATTCAAATAAAATATTAATTTAGTTTGTGAACCAATTAAATTATGATGTCATGAAAAAGCTATTTTTATTTTTGAGTCTTTTTTTAGTTGCAATGAGTTTTAACTCCTGCACTAACGACGATGATGACGAAACTGATAAAATTGTCGGTAAATGGCGGTTGAGCGAAATATTTGTAAAAATAGGCCCGGAATCAGAAAATTATATGCCTACAGAATGTGAAAAGAAAACAACTCTTGAATTTTTTGAAAACGGCACTTACCAGGAAAATGATTTCACATTTGACGAAGAAACAAATACTTGTGAAACACAGCAGCCCATTACTGGCACTTGGGAAAATTTAGGAAATTCAAAATACGATATTTCCGGTATCGATTTTTCTGATTTTGATATTCCGGGAGCTACCATTGCAATGGAGACAAAAATCACTTTTGGAAGCAGCAAAATGTTTATGGAATTTTCTGGAACCGTGACTTATGAAGGAATACAGGTTGCGGTTTTGATAAAAGTCACTTTTATTGACAATGATGATTTTGTGCCAGACATGATTATCGGAAAATGGCGTATTGACCAAGAATTTTATAATAACGTCGAGAAAAATTTATCCGATTGCGAAAAAACAATGACCATTCAGTTTTTTGATACCTCAATTTATGAAGAAAAAGATTATGAAGAAAATAACGGACAATGCTTAGCCCTTGAAGTGAAAAACGGCTTTTGGAGAAATTTGGGAAGCAATAAATATGAAATTTCCGACTTAGGAGTCCCTGAATTTAAAGTCACTTTTGCAAACAACAAAATGACGATTGAATTTACCGATACCGATGAAGGCGAAACCATTAATGTTAAATATATATTTGTAAAAGTGACCTGATAGCCACCTAAAAATAAATAGTTCAAAAAACAGATAATATTTCATACAAAAATTACGAAATATTTAGCCATAAGTTGATTTTTTATAAATAACTATAAATAAAATATTGATTAAGTTAATATTATTTAAATATTCAACACTTTTATTGAATATATAATAGTTTGTTTTTCAATAAGTTATAAACTTTCGGTTGATTTTTATCATACAAAATACGAAATCGTTTTCATAAATTTGTGGCATTATAATTACAATTTTAACTACTGAAATTTATGAAAAAACTTCTATTGGGTAATGAAGCGTTGGCACAAGGCGCCATTGATGCCGGTTTATCAGGTGTTTACGCCTATCCGGGAACACCTTCTACCGAAATAACCGAATATATCCAAAAATCAAAAATAGCACAAGAATTAAATATTCACGCCTCTTGGTCGGTCAACGAAAAAACCGCGATGGAAACCGCACTTGGTATGTCATACGCCGGAAAAAAATCGATGGTGGTGATGAAACATGTTGGTTTAAACGTGGCCGCAGATGTGTTTATGAATATGTCCGTTTCAGGAATTAATGGCGGATTGGTAGTTGTTGTGGCCGATGATCCTTCGATGCATTCCTCACAAAACGAACAAGATTCAAGGTATTATGGCAAATTTGCCATGATTCCTATTTTAGAACCTTCCAACCAACAAGAATGCTATGATATCACCAAATATGCTTTTGAACTATCAGAAAATTTAGGATTGCCTGTTCTCATTCGATTGGTTACACGATTGTCGCACTCAAGATCAGGAGTTACTACCGGTGAAAGAATCGCACAAAATAATATTCATTTGCCAAAAATTTCAACACAATTTCAGTTAATTCCAATGCACGCTCGTGGACGATACAAACATTTGGTCGACCTTCAACCTGACATACTTGAAATTTCAGAAAACAGTGCCTTTAATACATTCTATGAAGGCAACAATAAAACCATCGGAATTATTGCATCAGGAATTGCTTATAATTATTTGATGGAAAATTTTGAGGAAGGCAATTGCCCTTATCCGGTTTTAAAAATTTCGCAATATCCGTTGCCAAAAGAACCTATAAAACATTTGTTTGACACTTGCGAAAAAATATTGGTATTGGAAGACGGCTATCCTTTTATTGAAGAAGCCATTTCCGACTTCTTAGGCGAAAACAGAAAAGTGATCGGACGATTAAGTGGCGATATTCCTCGAGTTGGTGAACTAAATCCCGACAATATTGCGAACGCTTTGGGTTTTGATATCGTGATCAACGAAAATCTGCCAAAAGTGGTTTTGGGAAGACCACCACAATTGTGCATTGGTTGCGGTCACAACGATTTGTTCAATGCCATCAATGTCTTAAAAAATGAATCGGCAACGCAGCAGGTTTTCGGCGATATCGGCTGTTCTGCCTTAGGCGTTTTGTCACCTTATGAAAGTATCAATACCCTGATTGAAATGGGTTCATCCATTACGATGGCAATAGGCGCTTCCAATGCGGGAATTCATCCGGCAATTGCAGTTATTGGCGATTCCACTTTTACGCATTCGGGAATGACCGGTTTATTGGATGCCATTATTGAAAAAACACCAATCACCGTTATTATTTCCGACAATTCGGCCATTGCAATGACCGGCGCACAGGATTCAGCTGCTTCAGGCAGGTTAATTACCATTTGCAAAGGTTTGGGCATTGAAGAAGACCATTTAAAAGTGATTACGCCATTGCATAAAAATTTACAGGAAAATATCGATATCATTCGTGATGAAATAAATTATAAAGGCGTTTCTGTAATAATTGCCCAGCGTCCTTGCGTTCAACTTCCGAAGGAGAAAAAGGACAAATTAAAAGAATATACAAACGTGTCAATAAATTAAACCTATGCACACAAAAATAAATATCATTTTAGCCGGTGTTGGCGGACAAGGAATTTTAACCATTGCGGCTATTTTGGACACTGCCGCTTTGGATAACCATTTAAACATCAAACAATCGGAAGTGCACGGAATGAGCCAGCGTGGCGGTGCCGTGCAATCTCACGTGCGAATTTCGGACCAACCTATTTATTCTGATTTAATTCCGCAGGGAAAAGCAGATATCATTATTTCTGTGGAACCGATGGAATTGTTGCGCTATTTGCCATTTTTGAAAAAAGACGGCTATTTAATCACCGATTCAAATCCGTTTGAAAATATTAAAAATTATCCGGAATTGGAAACACTTTACAACGAAATAAAATCGCATAAAAACCATATTTTAATCGATGCGATGAAAATTGCAAAAGATTTGGGAAATTCAAAAGCCACCAATATTGTTTTATTGGGCGCAGCTTCATCTTTAATTCCTTTAAGCGATGAAAGTTTTCAAAAAGCAATAGCCACACTATTTGAAAGAAAGGGCGAACGCATTGTTGCAAAAAACCTGGAAGCTTTCTTAAAAGGTAAAGAAATTGCCGCTGAATTAGTTTCCTAAACACCAATTTATTTATGCTGAACAAAGAATTACTAAATCCCAAAAGCATTGTTGTTATTGGTGCATCTAACAATATTCACACACCTGGCGGAAGCGTTTTAAAAAATTTAATCGCCCACCATTTTAAAGGCGAATTGTTTGCCGTGAATCCGAAAGAAACGGAAGTGCAAGGATTGAAATGCTACCAAAATGTTTTGGATATTCCGCAGGTTGATTTAGCGATTATCGCCATTGCCGCAAAATTCACATTGGAAACTATTCAAATTTTATCACAACAAAAAAACACCAAAGGATTTATTATTTTTTCGGCAGGTTTCGGCGAAAAAGATGCCGAAGGCAAACAGCTGGAAGAACAAATTGTTAAAGAAATAAATGCTGTTGGCGGCACACTTTTGGGCCCTAACAATATCGGATTGATCAACCAGCATTATGCCGGCGTTTTTACCACGCCCATTCCAAAATTAAATCCGAAAGGCGTCGATTTTATTTCAGGTTCTGGCGCAACTGCGGTATTTATTATGGAAGCTGCCATGGCAACCGGCTTGACGTTTTCAAGCGTCTATTCTGTTGGAAATTCGGCACAAATTGGCGTTGAAGAAGTATTGGAACATTTAGACGAAACTTTTGAAAAAGGAAAAAGTTCAGAAGTGAAATTACTCTATATCGAAAGCATTGAAAATCCGCAAAAACTCTTAAAACACGCAGCTTCCTTAATTGCGAAAGGCTGTAAAATTGCCGCAATAAAAGCAGGAAGTTCATCCGCAGGAAGCAGGGCGGCGAGTTCGCACACAGGAGCGCTTGCGAATTCTGATGTTGCCGTGGATGCCTTGTTCAAAAAAGCAGGAATCGTGCGTTGCTTCGGAAGAAATGAATTGATTACCGTGGCAGGAATTTTTATGCACCAAGAATTAAAAGGCAAAAATATTGCGGTTATTACGCACGCTGGCGGACCTGCAGTGATGCTGACCGATGCCTTGTCCAAAAATGGATTGAATGTTCCTGAAATCAGCGGAAAAAAATCTGAAGAATTACTGAATAAATTATTTTTGGGTTCTTCCGTTTCAAATCCGATCGATTTTTTAGCGACTGGAAATGCCGAACAATTGGAAACCATTATCGATTATTGCGAAAGCCAGTTTTCAGAAATTGATGCGATGGTGGTTATTTTCGGAAGTCCGGGATTGTTTGAAGTTTATGATGTTTATGATGTTTTGGACAAAAAAATGAGAGAATGCAAAAAGCCAATTTTTCCGGTATTGCCTTCGGTGGTAAACGTAAAAAAGGAAATCGATTATTTTATTGCAAAAGGAAACATCAATTTTCCCGATGAAGTATTGTTTGGAAATGCTTTGGCCAAAATATTTAATACGGAAATTCCAGTTTCTGCAAAAACTGCAACAACAAGTTTAGATTTTGATGCAATCAGAAGCATTATCAATACTGCTGAAAACGGCTATTTAGCACCTCAGCAGGTAAAAGAATTGTTATTGGCGGCAAAAATTCCATTGGTGAACGAAGCTGTGTGCACCACAAAAAACGATTGTTTAAGTGAGGCTTTAAACCTTGGATTTCCTGTGGTGATGAAAGTGGTTGGCCCCATTCACAAATCGGATGTGGGCGGCATTATTTTAAACATCAATGCTACTGAAGAATTGGCTGCTGCCTATGATAAAATTATGCAAATTGAAGGCGCAAAAGCGGTGTTGATCCAGCCCATGAAAAAAGGCATGGAATTGTTTATCGGCGCTAAAAAAGAAGGAAATTTCGGACATATGGTGTTGTGCGGTTTGGGTGGCATTTATATTGAAGTTTTAAAAGATATCAATGTTTCGTTGGCTCCGGTTTCAAAAATGGAAGCGTCAGCAATGATTCAAAATTTAAAATCGTATAAAATAATTCAGGGAGTCAGAAACCAGGAAGGCGTAAATGAAGATTTGTTCGCGGAAATTGTGGTGAAAGTTTCTGATTTATTAATGGCTGCACCGGAAATTGTGGAGCTCGATTTAAATCCGCTCTTAGGAAATTCCAAAGAAATTTTTGCGGTTGATGCCCGAATTTGTATTGAAAAGTTTGCAGTTTTAAGTCGCAGTTTTTAGTAAAAATTTAAAGTTTGATCAAGAAAAAGATTTGGGTAACCAATATTAAATCAGGTAAAATTCTGTTTATAAGCTGAATCTAGACTTATCGACCGATTTTGAATATGCAATCACAGTTAAAAAAATTTAAATCATCACCCAATATTCTGTACGGTTTTGCGTACATTTGTGAAAAATAGTGAATATGCAAACCGTAAGTGTAACAGAGTTTCGAGGAAATATAAAAAAATACCTAGAACTTGCCGAAAAGGAAAAGTTAGTAATCCATAGAAACAAAGGCGTTTCTTTCGTACTTACGCCTTTAAAAGACGAAGATGAAGATACGCTGTTAAATGATGCCCAAAAAAAAGCAATCGACAAAGGATTAGAATCCGTAGCACAAGGTAACGTAATGTCTGATGCCGAAGCAAGGAAAAAAATAAATGAAAAATTTCCTGATTTTTTTAAATAAATGCTAAACATAATTTGGTCTGACAAAGCAGTCGAGGATGTTTTAGAAAATATTGTCTATTTGGAAAAACACTGGACAAAAAAAGAAGTAGACTCATTCTCTGATAAAATTGATACGGTTTTAGATAAATTATCAAAAGGCAATTTAACCTTTAAACCATCTGGCTACAAAAATATTTACGAAGTTCCAATCATAAAACAAATTACACTTTATTATCAAATTCAAGAGAACGACATTATTTTAGTCCGCTTTTGGAACAATTATAGAGATCCCATTAATCTTGTAATTGAATAAAAAATATTCCCAAAAATTAACCTGTTTCAATAAAACTTAAAACCAGCAGAGTGAGGATTTAGGGAATGGTAACCAAAAGTTAAATTTGGATAAAAAGAAACAACAAAATATTTATTAATTTGCTGCTAATTTAAAAAGATTTATCAAACGGGATTCGGTTCACGATACTTCTCCCCAACGTCACCTCATCGGCATATTGGAGCTCATCGCCTACCGCAATTCCGCGCGCTATGGTTGAAGTTTTGATAGGCAAACTTTCCAATTGCCTATAAATATAAAAGTTTGTGGTATCGCCTTCAATGGTAGAACTTAACGCAAAAATCACCTCTTTGATGGTTCCCGATTTAACTTTTTCAATCAAGCTGTCAATGGTTAAATTATGCGGACCAATGCCTTCGATTGGTGAAATTTTTCCGCCCAAAACGTGGTACAATCCCCTAAATTGCGAGGTGTTTTCAATGGCCATTACATCGCGCACATCTTCAACCACACAAATAATTTCTGAATTTCGGGAGGGATTAGAACAAATTTCACAAATATCCTTATCGGAAATATTGTGGCATTTTTCACAAAATTTAATCTCGTCGACCAGTTTATTAAGTCCGGCCGCCAATTGATGCGTTTGAGATGCCGGCTGTTTTAACAAATGCAAAACCAAACGCAAAGCCGTTCTTTTGCCAATTCCGGGCAATTGAGCAACTTCATTAACGGCATTTTCCAAAATTTTTGACGAAAAATTCATGTTGCAAATATACAATTAGGAAAGATATTCCCAATAATTTTGCTTTCTTTGTTAATTCTAAAATTAAAATGCATTCATGAAGCCAATTTATATTCTTTCCCTTATTGCCATTTATTTTTGTATACTGCTTATAATTGCCTATTTCACAGGGAAAAACGACAATAATGACACTTTTTTTAAGGCAAACAAAAAATCGCCTTGGTACATTGTCGCTTTCGGAATGGTTGGCGCTTCCCTATCCGGCGTTACCTTTATTTCGATTCCCGGCTGGGTACAAAGTTCCCAGTTTAGCTATATGCAAATCGTTTTTGGCTATATGTTTGGATATTTGGTGATCGCTTATGTGCTGATTCCCATTTATTATAATATGCAGGTTACTTCAATTTACGAATTTTTAAAACATCGATTTGGACCGACTTCACACAAAACAGGCGCCTTTTTCTTTTTTGTTTCAAGGGTTTTAGGCTCTGCTTTCAGGTTGTTTTTAGTGGCTTCTGTTTTACAATATTTCATTTTCGACGCTTGGAATGTTCCGTTTGAAATTACCGTTATTCTCTCTATTTTCCTGATTTGGATTTACACTTTTAAAGGCGGAATTAAAACCATTGTTTGGACTGATACGCTGCAAACCGCTTTTATGCTTTTTGCACTTTTTGCCACTATTATCATCATTATCAACAAATTAAATTGGACAGTTTCCGATATTTTTTCTTCGGAGGAATTTAAACATTACAGCAAAATAATATTTACCGACGATTTTAGCGACAAGAAACACTTTTTAAAATCGTTTTTTGGCGGCATGTTTATTGCCATTGCCATGACCGGTTTGGACCAGGATATGATGCAAAAAAACCTGACTTGCAAAAACACCAAAGAGGCGCAATGGAACGTAATTTCTCTTGGATTGGTGCTAATTGTCGTCAATTTTATATTTTTAATATTGGGCGCTTTGTTGTTTATTTATGCTGAAAAATTTGGGATTGCAACACCAGTTGTGGACGGCTCAATAAAAACCGACTTGTTATTTCCCGAAATTGCGCTGCATGGTGATTTGGGAATTTACATCGGCATCTTTTTTATTCTGGGCTTGATTGCTGCCGCTTATTCAAGTGCCGACAGTGCTTTAACAGCTTTAACCACCTCGTTTTGCGTCGATTTCCTTGATATTGAAAACAGGGAAAAATCAAAACAAACCGCGATTAGAAAGAAAACACACATCGCAGTTTCAATCGTGTTAATTTTGGTCATCATCCTATTTAGGTATGTGCTAAAAGAAAATGTGATCAGCAGCGTGTTGCAAGTTGCTTCCTATACTTACGGACCACTTTTGGGATTGTTTGCCTTTGGAATTTTCACAAAAATCCCTGTCAAAGATTCGTTGGTATGGATTGTAGCAATCCTGTCAGTGATTATTACTTATTTCTTAAACGACTATTCAATCCAACTATTAAATAGCTATGTATTTGGTTATGAGCTATTAATAGTGAACGGATTAATTACTTTTATCGGACTTTTAGTTATAAAAGCACCAAAAAAAGAAATCAGTGAAAAAGTCATAAACCAATAAAAGATTTTTAATTTTGCAACATGGAGAATGATTTAAGTAATTATAGAAAAAATTACCAAAAAAGCGAACTTTCTGAAGAGGGAATTTCGGAAAATCCGATGGAATTATTTCAAAAATGGTTTTTTGAAGTAGAGGAATTTGGAGGAGATTCTGAAGTGAACGCGGTAACAGTTTCTACCATTGGCTCAGATGGATATCCAAAAGCCCGAGTTGTTTTATTAAAAAAATTCACTTGGGAAGGATTTGTTTTTTTTACCAATTACAACAGCGAAAAAGGAAAAGCAATTGCCCTAAACCCTCATGTTTGCATGTCTTTTTTCTGGGCAGGCATAGAACGCCAGATTATTATTAAAGGTGTTGCAGAAAAACTTTCAGAAAATTTGTCGGATGGCTATTTTGAATCAAGGCCCGACGGAAGCAAATTGGGCGCTTGGGCTTCTGATCAAAGTGAAGCGGTTCCTTCCAGAAATTATTTAGACGAGCGATTGGCTACCTTTGAAAAACAATACGAAAACAAAGAGATTCCAAGGCCAAAACATTGGGGCGGAATCCTGGTAAAACCAATAAGCATGGAATTTTGGCAAGGACGCCCAAATCGCATGCACGACAGAATAAGATATACCTTACAGGAAGATTATAATTGGAAAATTGAGCGATTGGCTCCTTAAACAGTAACTTTGAAACTCAATAAAAAAAATGAAAACACTCTATATTGTTAGGCACGCAAAATCTTCTTGGGAATATGAAGGCATAAAAGACATTGACCGACCGTTGAAAGAACGCGGAATTAACGACGCTTATTTGATATCGAACGTGCTGCAAAAAAAAATTGCGACGCCAGATGTGTTTATCGCAAGTTGCGCAAACAGGGCTTTGCATACCGCAATGATTTTTACCTATACTTTTAATTTTCCGCTTGCAAATTTGAGGATTAGCAAATCGCTGTTCAATTTTAGCGACGGTTATTTGATAAAAACCGTAAAAGCATTGGATGACGGATTTGATTCGGCCATTATTTTTAGCCACGACCACGGAATCAGCGATTTTGTGAATAAATTTGGAAGTATTCACGTAGATAAAGTACCAACTTGCGGCGTTGTTGGCATCAAATTCGACACTAATCATTGGAAAGACATTAAATCGGGAAAAACTTTTTTAACAGAATTTCCTAAAAATTATAAATAGCACTAATTTGAAAATTGAAAAACTTGCCGGAATTGACATTGGATCTAACGCAATAAGATTGTTGCTGGTGAATGTTATTACGGAACAAAACAAAATCCAAGAGCCAAGTTTTAAAAAATCGGCATTGGTTCGGGTTCCCATTCGTTTGGGTGCCGACACTTTTTTGAGCGGCAAAATTTCAGAAGAAAATAAAATCAGAATGATTAAGGCCATGGAAGCTTTCAAATTATTAATGGAAGTGCACGGCGTTCAAAAATATAAAGCTTGTGCCACATCTGCAATGCGCGAAGCCAGTAACGGAAATGAAGTTGCTAAAGAAATATTTGATAAAACATCGGTCAAAATTGATATTATTGATGGCACCCAAGAAGCCAAGATTATTTTTGGAACAGATTTAAGCACGGTCATTACCGCAAAAAATTCTTATTTATATGTTGATGTTGGTGGTGGAAGCACCGAGATTACGCTATTTTCAAAAGGAAAAATTATCAACTCAAAATCCTTTAAAATAGGAACCGTGCGTTTGTTGGATGACAATAAAGAATTTAAAAATATTTGGAAAAGCATTGAGCTTTGGGTCAAAGAGAATACAAAAAACTTAAAAAGGATTTCTGTCATTGGTTCTGGAGGAAACATCAATAAAATTTTCAAAATTTCGGGCAAACCAATGGGTAAACCGTTAAATTTAAACTACATAAAAGGTCAACTGGAATTATTGAGTAATTTAACTTACGAAGAACGAATTATGCAACTGGATTTAAATCCGGACAGGGCCGACGTAATTATTCCTGCAACCAAAATTTATTTATCCATTATGGAATGGAGCGGCGCAAATAAAATATTTGTCCCAAAAATTGGACTTGCGGATGGTATTGTGAAAAATTTGTATTTTGAAAAATAAGTCCTATCCCCAGCCCTTTCCTAAGGAAAGGGAGTTTGATTTGAATTCATTAAAAAAGGCTTTTCAATATTTTAACTTTTTTAACGGATAAGTCAAAACCTATCCGTTCTTTAAGCATTTTTTAAATCCCCCCTTCGGGGGTTAGGGGGCTTTTTATAAATTCTTCAACTAATTTTCCGACAGATTTTTCAGCAATTTTGGCCACTTTTTGCACTTCTTCGTGTGAAACGGCTTCCACAATGCCTTCAACACCCAAATCGGTAATTACGGAGATTCCAAAACAAGTCATACCCATATGTTTGGCGACGATTACTTCAGGCACGGTTGACATTCCAACCGCATCAGCACCCAATATTTTTACCATTTTATATTCTGCAGGTGTTTCAAAAGTTGGTCCTTGCAACGCTAAATAAATTCCTTTATGAACCGGAATATTCAATTTTAGTGCGACTTCTTCCATTTTTGCAATCATTTTTTTGCTGTAAGCCTCGTGCATATCAACAAATCGCGGTCCAAAACGTTCATCATTTTTGCCGTGCAAAGGATGAACCGGCATAAAATTAATATGATCGGTTATAATCATAATATCACCAACTTTAAAAGCCGGATTTACGCCTCCTGATGCATTTGAAACAATTAAATTTTCAACACCCAAAAATTTCATCACGCGCACCGGAAAAACGGTTTGCTCCATCGTCCAGCCTTCATAATAATGAAATCGGCCACGCATTGCAATCACTTTTTTAGTGCCGATGGAGCCATAAATCAATTCTCCTGAATGGCCTTCAACCGTTGAAACCGGAAAGTTTGGAATTTCATTGTAAGGAATTGAAAATTCAATGTCGATTTTTTCCACCAAATTCCCCAAACCTGTTCCTAAAATAATACCATAATCTGCTTTTGAAATTCCTTTATTTTGTAAGAATTTAACTGTTTCCTGAACTTTGTTCCACATAATTTTTTATAAGATTGTTAAACTCATTTTTATGAGTTATAAACGTTGTTTTTATTGAGATGTAATGCAAGTTTTTTAGTTTGCCAAAAATACGGACATAATCCTTCTCTGTTGTTAAAATTATTTTATTTGTTGCTGATAACGATTCAAAAGCCGAATTTATTTCCTCAAGTTCATTTAAACTGAAATGATGATGATCCGCGTATTTTAAATGTTTAAAATTTAGATTGATGCTTTTCAAATAATCGGTCAACGGATTTGGATTCGCGATTCCGGTTACCAATAAAATTTCAGAATCGGACAAATCGCTTAAATCGATTGTTGATTCACCTTTTAATTGTGTGTCATAAGTTATTGCAGTAAAAAACACTTGCTGATGTGCTTTCGGCTGTAACTTTTTTATGATATCCAATTGTGCTGTTTCTGAAATATCCGCAGGACATTTGGTCACAATAATGGCTTGTGCCCTATTTGCTCCCGAAGCATTTTCACGTAAATCGCCGGTTGGCAGCATCGTGTCATTTACATACAAATTTGAGAAAGTGGTTAACAGAATATTACATCCGCCCCGAACTTTTCTGTGTTGAAAAGCATCATCCAGCAAAATAATTTTTGGCGGATTTTCCAATTGCTCCAATTTTGTAATTCCGTTGGTTCTGTCTGCATCAACGCAAACAATCACTTCAGGATATTTTAAATGAATTTGAAAAGGTTCATCACCCAAAATTTCCGCAGAAACAGTTGAATCAGCCATCAAAAATCCTTTGCTTTTTCTTTTATAACCCCTGCTTAAAACCGCAATTTTGTAATCACTTTTCAAAAAATCGATTAAATATTCAATCTGGGGCGTTTTTCCTGTGCCGCCAACGCTTAAATTCCCGACCACAATCGTGGGCGTTTTAAATTCCGTAGATTTCAACAAGGCAACATCGTATAAATAATTACGCAAACTTGTAATTAATCCATACAATATTGAAAACGGAAATGCTATTTTTCTTAAAAACTCCACAGTTAGCGAAAATACAAAACAAAAACAGAAAATTTATTCATTATTGCTGTAACTTTCTTTGCTAAATTTTATCTTTGTTTCCCTAACGCTTTTGAAAAATGAAGATTAAAGATATCGCAGCTTGCATTGAAGAAATTGCCCCTTTAAATTATGCCGAAGATTTTGACAATGTGGGTTTGTTGGTAGGTGAATTCAGCACCGAAGTTACGGGAGTTTTGGTGACATTAGACACCTTAGAATCCGTGGTTGATGAAGCCATCGAAAACAATTGCAACTTAATCGTAAGTTTTCATCCCATTTTATTTTCTGGCTTAAAAAAACTGAACGGCAAAAATTATGTGGAACGCGCGGTGATTAAAGCTATTAAAAACAATATTGCCATTTATGCGATGCATACGGCTTTGGACAATTCATTTGAAGGCGTAAACGCAAAAATGTGTGAAGTTTTAGGCTTGAAAAATAAAAAAATATTGATTCCGCAAAAAAATACGCTTAAAAAACTCACTACTTATGCGCCAATTGCTGAAGCAGAAAAAGTGAGACAGGCGCTATTTAACGCAGGTGCCGGAACTGTTGGAAATTATGACCATTGCAGTTTTAATGCAGAAGGTTACGGAACTTTTAAAGGAAATGAAGATTCGAATCCGGTTTATGGAGAAAAAGGAAAATTACATCAGGAAAATGAAACCTTAATCAGCGTTATTTTTGAAAAACACAAGGAAAGAAATATCCTTTCTGCGCTTTTTGAATCGCATCCCTACGAAGAAGTTGCCTATGAAATCGTTGTTTTGGAGAACACAAATCAGGAAATTGGTTTGGGAATGATTGGGGAATTGGCGGAAGAAAGCAGCGAAACCGACTTCCTGAATTTCTTAAAAAACACTATGAATTCAAAAGGCATTCGCCATTCGGAGTTGTTGGGTAAACCCATTAAAAAAGTCGCAGTTTTAGGTGGCTCCGGAAGCTTTGCCATTGAGAAAGCCATAGAAGCGGGAGCCGACATTTATGTGACGGCCGACATCAAATATCACGAGTTTTACAAAGCTGAAAATAAACTGGTTATTGCAGACATTGGGCACTATGAAAGTGAACAATTCACAAAAAATCTTTTAGTTGATATACTTACAAAAAAATTTCCTAATTTTGCAATCATTTTATCACAAAAAAACACAAATCCAATTTATTACTTATAATATGGCTAAAAGCAAAGAAGTTACTGTTGAAGAAAAGTTAAGAGCTCTTTATGATTTGCAATTAATTGATTCAAGAATTGATGAAATTAAAAGCGTAAGAGGCGAATTACCTTTAGAAGTTGAAGATTTAGAAGATGAAGTTATTGGTTTAAACAAAAGACTTGTTAATTTAGACGAAGAAGTAGCTGCCCTAAAAAAAGAAATTACCGACAAAAAATTGGTGATTGATGAAGCAAATGCTTTAGTAAAAAAATACACAGAACAATCAAAGAAAGTTCGCAACAACAGAGAATTCAATTCAATCAGCAAAGAAACTGAGTTTCAAGAACTTGAAATTGAATTGGCTGAAAAAAGAATCAAAGAACACAGAGCCAAAATTGAGCAAAAAAATGAAGTGATTGAAGGCACAAAAGTAAACCTTGCCAGAAAA
>JAUSOJ010000214.1 GCA_030656195.1 Lutibacter sp. | reverse complement strand
CATTTATACTGGGCGTTAATGCCGATATTTACCAAAATGCCGGCGCAAATATTGTGCAGCAGGTTGCGTATGCTTTGGCCGTTGCCAACGAATATTTAACCCGATTTGGCGCTGAAATAGCCCAAAAAATGCAATTCAATTTTGCGGTTGGCAACCATTATTTCTTCGAAATTTCAAAAATAAGGGCTTTTAAATATGTGTACAATTTAATGCTCAGCCAATATGAAACCGAGGCAAACGCAATAGTTTTTGCCGAACCAAGTTTGCGGAACAAAACCATTTACGATTACAACGTCAATATGCTGCGCACCACCACTGAAAGCATGAGCGCCATTTTGGGTGGTGCAAACACCATTTCAAATTGCGCTTATGATGCAGTTTTTCACGATTCCAATGATTTTGGTGACCGAATTGCCAGAAACCAATTGCTGATTTTAAAGGAAGAAAGCTATTTTAAACACGGGCAACAAATTGCCACAAATTCCTATTATATTGAATCCGTCACCAAACAAATAGCTGAAAAATCTTTGGATATTTTTAAGGAAATTGAAAAAGGAGGCGGATTTTTAGCGCAACTGAAAGAAGGTGTTATTCAGCGAAAAATCAAAGAAAATGCACAAAAGGAGCAAGCGCAATTTGATGCCGGCGAATTGGTTTTGCTGGGAACCAACAAATATCCGAACCAACAGGATAAAATGAAACACGATTTACAGGCGAATCCGTTTGTTGCAAGAAATCCACAAAAAACACTGATAATTCCGATAATCCCAACCAGATTGGCAGAAAAATTAGAACAAAAAAGACTGAAAGATGAAACGAGCAATAACAAATTTTGATACACAGCAGAATGATTAATGGCGACTGCATCTGTACCAATAAAAATAAAATTAAACAGATGAAACGTAAAGATTTTTCACAACTAAAAATTGTCAGCCAAACCGAGAAAGAAACTTCTTTCGAGCACGAAAATTATGTTGCCGGAATGCCACCATATTTAAGAGGGCCCTACTCGACCATGTTTGTTCGCCAGCCCTGGACCATCCGTCAGTATGCCGGATTTTCAACGGCCGAAGAAAGCAATGCGTTTTACCGCAGAAACTTGGCGGCAGGCCAAAAAGGTTTATCGGTTGCATTTGATTTGGCAACACACCGCGGTTACGATTCCGATCACGAGCGTGTGCAAGGCGATGTTGGCAAAGCCGGTGTGGCCATTGATTCGGTGGAAGATATGAAAATGCTTTTTGACCAAATTCCGTTAGACCAAATGTCGGTTTCCATGACCATGAACGGCGCCGTTTTACCCATTTTGGCATTTTATATTGTGGCCGCAAAAGAACAGGGTGTTGCTGAAAAATTGCTGGAAGGCACCATTCAAAATGATATTTTAAAAGAATTTATGGTGCGCAACACGTACATTTATCCGCCAACACCATCGATGAAAATTATTGCCGACATCTTTGAATATGCCAGCAAAAATATGCCGAAATTTAATTCTATTTCCATTTCGGGCTATCATATGCAAGAAGCCGGAGCCACACCAGAAATTGAATTGGCCTACACCTTGGCCGACGGATTGGAATACATTAAAACCGGAATTGCAGCGGGCATGGACATCGATTCTTTTGCGCCACGTTTGTCGTTTTTCTGGGCCATTGGCATGGATCATTTTGGTGAAATTGCAAAAATGAGGGCTGCACGGATGTTGTGGGCAAAAATGGTGAAGCAATTCAACCCTAAAAATCCGAAATCGTTGATATTGCGCACCCATTGCCAAACAAGCGGCTGGAGTTTAACAGAACAAGATCCGTTTAACAATGTGGCACGAACCGCTATTGAAGCAATGGCTGCGGCATTTGGCGGCACGCAAAGTTTGCATACCAATGCGCTTGATGAAGCGATTGCATTGCCCACCGACTTCTCTGCACGAATAGCCAGAAATACGCAAATTTATATTCAGGAAGAAACAAAAATCACCAAAACCGTCGATCCTTGGGCCGGTTCCGATTTTGTTGAAAAACGTACCGAAGAGATGGTCAATAAAGCTTGGGAATTGTTGCAGGAAGTTGACGAACTGGGCGGAATGACCAAAGCCATTGAGCAAGGCA
The DNA here is from genome assembly GCA_030656195.1 of Lutibacter sp. Lineage (GTDB taxonomy): Bacteria > Bacteroidota > Bacteroidia > Flavobacteriales > Flavobacteriaceae > Lutibacter. The sequence continues at coordinate 4,277 of JAUSOJ010000214.1, read as the reverse complement.
TTCCGAAATTGCGCATAGAAGAAGCTTCCGCAAAAAAACAAGCCAGAATTGACAGCACCCGTGATATTATTGTGGGTGTGAATAAATTTGTTTTGGAAGAAGAAGATCCGCTGCAGATTTTAGAAGTGGACAATGATGCCGTTCGGGAATCGCAAATTGCGAGGTTGAATGCATTAAAATCGGCAAGAAATAATGAGGAAGTTCAAAAGGCACTGCAAAATTTAACGAATTGCGCCAAAACCCAAGAAGGAAATTTATTGGAACTGGCGATTATTGCTGCTGAAAAAAGAGCTACTTTAGGAGAAATTTCCGATGCTTTGGAAAAAGTATTTGGAAGATATAAAGCAACCATTAAATCCATTTCCGGCGTGTACAGCAAAGAAATAAAAAACGATCCAGATTTTGAAAAAGCCAAGGAATTGGCCAATAAATTCGCAGAATTGGAAGGAAGACGTCCGCGAATTATGATTGCAAAATTGGGGCAAGACGGTCACGACCGCGGCGCAAAAGTAATAGCCACAGGTTATGCCGATTTGGGTTTTGACGTGGATATTGGTCCGCTGTTCCAAACACCAAAAGAAGCCGTAAAACAGGCCATTGAAAATGATGTGCACGTGTTGGGAATTTCATCTCTGGCGGCAGGACATAAAACCTTGGTTCCTCAAGTAATTGCAGAATTAAAATCTTATGGCCGCGAAGACATTATGGTGATTGCGGGTGGCGTAATTCCGGCGCAAGATTACCTGTTTTTGTTTGATGCCGGCGTGGCGGGTGTTTTCGGCCCGGGAACAAAAATATCAAAAGCCGCCATTGAAATATTAAATGTGCTGATTGATAAATAATCATATCCATAGCCCGACGGTTTAAACCGTCGGGCTATTAAAATAAACCGGCAAACGCCAAACCGTTTTAAAGGTTTATATGAGGTTATGATTGGGAAACAAAAATATCAAAAGCCGCAATTGAATTTTTTTCATCACCTTAACAGAAGGTAAACACCAAATAAATCTTTTTGATTTCTCCTAAAATTTCTGTAATTTAGAGTAACACAAAATAAGTTAGCGGTCAGGCTAAGATTACTTTGCAATAAACTTTTTACCAGTATACCTTGAGATGACATTAGCGGATTTAGGATATAATGATCAATTTGAAAAGTTCAGAATTGAACACCAATTGAACAGTTTTGAAGTAGGAAGAGTTATTTCGGAACATAGAGAGCGCTATATTGTCAAGACCCTAAAGGGAGAATTTGAAGCCGTAATCATAGGGAATATGCGCTTCACCGCAAAAAGTCGTGAAGATTTTCCGGCAGTGGGCGATTGGGTTTCGCTTACAACCCATGATTTTGATTTTGCCATAATTCACCATATCCTGCCTAGATTCTCAGTTATTAAACGTCAGGCCGTTGGTCAATTTGGAGCGATTCAAATTATTGCAACAAATATTGATGTTGCTTTTATAGTGCAAGCTGCAGACAGGGATTTTAACATCAACAGACTTGAAAGATATTTAACCATCTGTAATTCATCTAAAGTTAAGCCAATCATTGTACTGACTAAAACTGATTTAATAGATGAACTTCGGATTAAGGAAATTTTGACCATCATAAAAACAAGGATTAAAAATGTTCCTATTATTCCCATAAGCAATGAGACAAAGAATGGTTACGATATAATACAGGCGTTTATTGAGCGAGGAAAAACCTATTGTTTGCTGGGATCTTCAGGTGTTGGAAAATCAACGCTATTAAATAATCTTTCCGGTAAATCTTTAATGAGAACTGATTTAATAAGTCAAAGCACCAACAAAGGAAAACACGTTACAAGTCATAGAGAATTAATTCTTCTTGAAAATGCCGGAATCTTAATTGATAATCCAGGAATGAGAGAAGTTGGTATTGCGGATGCAGCAAGCGGACTGGAAACTACTTTTGATATGATTGTCAGACTTGCTAAAAAATGTAAATTCAAAGATTGTACGCATACCATTGAGATTGGCTGTTGTGTTATTGAAGCTGTTGAAAAAGGGGAAATAGACAAAGCTTCCTATGAAAATTACCTTAAAATGGAAAACGAGAAATTACATTTTGAATCAACAATCGCTGAAAAACGAAAAAAAGACAAAGATTTCGGAAAGATGGTCAAAAATTACAAAAAGGGCATCAACAGAAAAAAATGATTTTTGCTGAACCAACCTAATCTTATTTAAATTGTTTGGAACAGTCATTGGTATTTTACTGCTCGCAATTTGTACTGGAATTACAATTGGAAGTTTCTTTTAAAAAAATATAATTTAATAAAGTGACAAGACCCTCAATTCTAATTCATTCAAAATAAACTATTTACCTTGCATTAACGCAATGAAATCTGGCTCCTTTTGTAAGCTATTAAGATCAGGATCATGTCTGAGGTAATTATAATTTTCAAACCCATTACCAATAGCTTTTTTTAGATTTTCAATTGCGGCCGTTTTATCATTTATTAATGCATAAAAACAAGCAGCATTATAAACAATAATTGGGTCGTTTGGATTTTGTTCAATTCCTTTTTGCATTTCTTTTTTTGCTTCCTCTAAACGGCCCAGCCTTTTCAGCGTAAAAGCATAAAATTGATGAGCGCGAGAGTCATCAGGGTGATGTAACAAATAGTTTGGGTAAAATAATACGGCACGTTCAACAGTAGCCTGCAGATTTTTTTTATCCTGTAATGTTTCATAAGCCATCTGTAAATCACCATAAGGAGAATGGAAATCCCCATTAAGTTCTAAAACTTTATTGAAATCAAAAACCGCCTCAGCATCTCTGTCCATCACTCTAAATAGTCTGCCTCTTACCCAATAAGCAAAAAAATTGTCAGGGTCAAATAAAATAGCCTTTTCTGCGGCTATCAAAGCTTCTTTTGGCAAATTTTTGTTATAATAAACCAGGCCAAGAGCACTATAAGCTTCAGAGGAAGCAGGATCATAGATAAGTGCTTTTAATGATGATTCTTCAGCCTTTTTAATCCATTTGAGATTTTTATCATGTGTTTCATAAAGTAAGGCACAAGCCTCAGCCATACCTGCATAAGCAGCAGCATATTTTGGATCTAAATCTATGGCATTTTGAAAAAGATCTATTGCTAAATGAAGATAGCTCTTTGTGTATCTAAACAGAAATTCGCGAGCTCTTAGGTTAGCATCATAAGCATCGCTATTCATTGTTGCTCTTTTGCCAAGGGCTACTTTTTCTTTTGGTGTAAGCTTTAATTGCAATGACTTTACAATCTTCTTTGATACCTGTTCCTGGATACCAAAAACATCCTCAATTTTTCCATGATAAATATCGGCCCAAAGCTGTGCATCTTTTTCAACATCAATTAATGCTGTTGATATTTTTAAATCATTCTTAAACTTACGCACAGTTCCTTGCAAAAGATATCTCGCTTTTAATTCTCGGCCCAAGGACACAATATCCAATTCAGAATCTCTATACCGCATAGAAGTACTTCGTGAAGCAATATCAAGCTCTTTGATTCCGGACAAACGGATAATGATTTCTTCTGTTAATCCGTCACTAAAATAATTGCTGTCATTGTCGGAACTGGTGTTCTGAAACGGCAAGACAACTAGTTTTTTATTATCATAATTAAGCTGATTTTTAGGTGGTTCAGCTTTAAATTGTGGCACTACAATATTTTTAATTTTTTTAATTCCCTTTGGAGACAATTCATATACCCAAGCAAAAACTAAACTGATTGGAAAACCTATAATCAATATAAAAATCAAGGTTTTCATAAAATAATGCGGGGCATTAAAAGCTGGAAGAACAATAGCAGATACTTGAGCAATTAACCAAGCTATGACTAAATAGGTTATCGCTGATCTAAATACATTACGCCTTTTAAGCTCTGCTATATATTTTTTAAAATTCACTTTAACCCATAGTTAGTTTTTTAAATAAAATCTAATTTGAACTGTTATAATTTTAGCGCGATTGGAGAGACTCGAGGCAACATAAAGGTTTTAAGACATCCTGGGAGTATCAGAAATCTTCAGCTTAATCAGTATTAAAGATAAGAAAAAATATCTAACGTTTAATTAAAAAAACACGGAAACATTACAGCAATTGAACATTAGAATGCTGATTTTGACTATTGGAGCAAAACAATTATAGTTATAAATTATGATAAAAATATGCTTTAAGAGGAATCATCTTAGATTTTTAAATTGCATTAATAACAAAGAAAACAGTTAGGCAAACATTGCGCTTCGAACAAAATGAATAACTTATAAATGTA
>JAUSOJ010000204.1 GCA_030656195.1 Lutibacter sp. | reverse complement strand
TCTGTTTTCGTCGTAAACTGGCATCGTTGGAATTGCTTGAAGCAACTGAACCACTGATGATGTTCCGGCAAGGTATTCATTGAAATTTTCTTTGTCAGATTTTGTATACCCTATTTTTGAGCCATATTTAAATTTCCCTTTGGTACCGTTTAAATTCAACGTTGTAGACAAACGTTCGTATTTTTGAGGCGTTTTAACATAACTTGTATTATCAAAGTAATCAATATTCATGCTGTAGTTCAAATTTTCTGCACCTCCTGAAAATGTAAGCGCATGATTTTGAACAACGCCAGTTTGATAAGCCGCATCTTGCCAATCTGTATCTACATCGTCAATAAATAACGGACTTGAAGGATTATTTCCTGGCACAACCGTTAAACCTCTGTTTATCTCAGCAGCACTGGTAATGTTTTGATAGCCCACTCTGTCTGTTAAAGAAAGTGTTTTTGGCACGTTTTGGAAGCCTACAACCGTTTTATATCTAAGGTCAATTCTTCCGGCTTTTCCTTTTTTAGTGGTGATAATAATTACCCCATTTGCACCTCTTACCCCATAAATAGCTGCAGAAGATGCGTCTTTTAATACTTGCATAGATTCGATTTCTCCTGGTGCAAAATCGTAAGGAGAGTCAACAATCATTCCGTCAATTACAAACAGCGGATTGTTGTTGTTAAATGAAGTAATCCCTCTAATTTTAATGTTTACAAATCCTCCAGGTTCTCCTGAAGATTGTACGGTAACTCCGGCAACACGGCCTTGAAGCATTTTACCAACATCATATGAAACTGTTTTTTTGGCCGCATCAACATCAACTATACTCACTGCACCTGTTAAATCCGATTTTCGCTGCGTTCCGTATCCAACCACAACCACCTCATCCAATGAAGTTGTGTCTTCAGCCAATGAAATGTTAATTTGTGTTTGATTTCCTACAGTAATTTCCTGATTTTGAAAACCAACATAGGTAAAAGTTAGCACATTGCTCGATGAAGCATTTATTGAATATTTTCCGTTAAAGTCGGTTACAACTCCAGTAGTTGTTCCTTTAATAAGAACATTTACTCCAGGTAACGGAGTCCCTTCTTTTACTGAAGTCACAATTCCTGTTATAGCCTTAACTTGCTGTGCAGAAAGGTTATAGGAAGAAATTAGCATAACTACTAATGTTAACAGCCATATTTTTTTTGGCAGAAACAATTTGTAATTAAAAAATAATTGTTTGGTTGTCATCATACTGATTTCATTTAGGTTAATTAATAAGTGTACATTATACATTTGTAAAATAATTAAATAAAAACCATATATCCTAATTTTTTCATAAAAAAATGTGATTTTAACACTTATTAAAAAAACAGTGGTCTGAAAATTATGAAAATTTTATGGAAGTTCATACCTTCGTCGAAAAATAACTATATGTTAAACAGTTACGATACTGAAGACAAAGTTTTGCTGGCAGTAGATTGTATCATTTTTGGATTTGACAAGGAAGATTTAAAGATATTATTGATTAAAAGAGATTTTGAACCTGAAAAGGGCAAATTATCTTTGATTGGCGGATTTTTAAAGAAAAGTGAAAACTTGGATGATGCTGCGACCAGAATATTGAATCACCTTACGGGTTTTCAAGATATTTATATGGAACAGTTGTATGCTTTTAGTGAAGTTGATCGTGACCCTGTTGAGAGAACCATTTCGGTTGCCTATTACGCTTTAATTAATGTTGAAAATCATACTGAAGAACTAAATCAAGATTATGATGCAAAATGGTTCAGTGTTGAAAATGCTCCAAAATTAATTTTTGACCACGACAGAATGGTAAGACGTGCGATTAGCAGATTGCGTTACCGAACGGCTACAAAACCAATTGGATTTGAATTACTGCCAGAAAAATTCACCATGCGCCAATTACAAAAATTGTATGAAGCCATTTTAAGTAAAAAGCTCGATAAAAGAAATTTCATCAGCAAAATAAATTCTTTGGATGTCTTGGTAAAACTGGATGAGAAAGATATGTTGTCGTCGAGAAAAGGATCATATCTGTATAAATTTGACCAAGAAAAATATATGGAAAAATCAACCCAGAATTTTTCTTTAAATCTATAAGCGTTAATCTTTATAAAAAACCTCCCTTTAAATGAATTTAAAGGGAGATTTTTTATGTCTTGATTTATTTATTTCCTTTATTGTAATCGGCTAAAAAAGTTGCCAAACCACTATCGGTAAGAGGATGTTTCAACAAACCTTCAATAGCACTTAATGGTGCCGTAATCACATCGGCGCCTATTTGTGCGCAATTCATAATGTGCATAACGTGACGTACTGATGCAGCCAAAATTTGTGTTTCATAACCATAATTGTCAAAAATCAACCTGATTTCTTCAATCAATTTCAGTCCGTCTGTTGAAATATCATCCAACCTTCCAATAAAAGGAGAAACATAAGTTGCTCCTGCTTTAGCTGCCAACAATGCTTGTCCGGCCGAAAAAACCAACGTACAATTGGTTCTTATTCCCTTATCAGAAAAATATTTAATGGCTTTTATACCATCTTTAATCATTGGAATTTTTACAACTATTTGAGGATGCAAAGCGGCCAATTTCTCCCCTTCTGAAACCATGCCTTCAAAATTTGTTGAAATCACTTCTGCACTCACATCGCCATCCACCAATTCACAAATCTTTAAATAATGGTTGATGATATTGCTTTCTCCTGTAATGCCTTCTTTGGCCATTAACGACGGATTCGTGGTCACCCCGTCTAAAACGCCCAAACTGTGAGCTTCTTTAATGTCTGATAAATTTGCGGTATCGATAAAAAATTTCATGTTTTTTATATTTTTATAAATGTTAATTAAAATACTTTAAAATAGTTGAGAATTTTAACAGCAACCTGTTGCGGTGTAAATCCAAATTTTTCGTCCAAAACTGTTGCTGGCGCCGAATACCCAAAATGATCCAATCCCACAATTTTTCCGCTGTCACCTATTAAACCTTCCAAATTAACCGGCAGTCCGGCTGTTAAACCGAAAACCGGTTTTCCTTTTGGTATAATGCTTTCTTGATAAGCTTTTGATTGCTGTTTAAACAAGCCTTCCGAAATAATTGAGGCGACATTAATGGTGATATTTTCACTATTTTCAAGTAGGTCTGCGGCCGCCAAAAGCGTAGAAACTTCCGAACCATTTGCGATTAAAGTAATGTCAGGATTTTTAGTTTCTTTTACCAAGTAACCTCCTTTTTTCGCCAGCGTTGCCACATCATATCTTTTGCTTCCAGTTGCAGGGATGTCCTTAATTCCTTGTCGGGAAAGGATCAACCCTGTTGGGGTTTTGTTATTTTCCATAGCCATACTCCAGGCAACGGCAGTTTCTGCTGAATCAGCAGGGCGCAAGGCCAAAAAACTTTGATTTCCGGAATGATTTTTCATTTTTTCCAACAAGCGGATTTGCGCTTCCTGTTCAACCGGCTGGTGCGTTGGTCCGTCTTCACCAACCCGAAAAGCATCATGGGTCCAAACATATTTTACCGGAAGTTCCTGGATTGCTCCCAACCTTATTGCAGGTTTCATATAATCGGAAAACACAAAAAATGTAGCCACTACGGGAATAACGCCTCCGTGAAGCGCAATTCCGTTGGCGATTGCTGCCATAGTAAGTTCCGCAACTCCAGCTTGCAAAAATGCACCGCTGAAATCATTCTTTTTCAACACGGAAGTTTTTTTGAGAAACCCATCTGTTTTATCGCTGTTAGACAAATCAGCCGAAGAAACAATCATATTTTCAACGTGCGTTGCCAAGTATGCAAGCACATTGGCAGAGGCTTCTCTTGAAGCAATATTGGGTTTATGTTCAATCGAACTAAAATCCAATTCAGGCAATTTTCCAGATAAAAAAAGTTGCATTTTTTCATTCAACACAGGATTTTCCTTTTTCCAAGCTGCTATTTTTAATTTCCTTTTCGCCGATTCCTCAATTTTTCTGATTAAAACTTTATCATAATAATCTTTAACTTCCTCATAAATATTAAAAGGTTCTGAAGGATTCGCGCTTAAATTCAGCAATGTTTTTTCATAATCCGCTCCGGTATCGCCTATTGGTTTTCCGTGCAATTCACAATGTCCTTCATACATATCACCGTTTGCAGTGACACATCCCTTTCCCATAATTGTTTTTCCAATAATTAAAGTTGGCTTTTCCAATTCCTGATAAGCTTCGTGTAAAGCTTGTCTAATTTCAGCATGATTATGTGCATCAATCGTAGTTACTTTCCAACCCCAAGCTTCATACTTTTTAGCGGTATCTTCTGAAGTCACTTCATCGGTCATAGAAGAAAGCTGCACATCATTTGAGTCGTAAAACAAAATAAAATTGTTCAATCCTAAATGTCCGGCAATTCTTCCTGCGCCCTGAGAAATTTCCTCCTGTACCCCGCCATCAGATATAAAACCTATTATTTTGTGGCCAAAAATTTCTTTAAACCGTGCGTCCAAAAATTTTGCCGCTATTGCAGCGCCTACGCCCATCGTATGACCCTGACCCAATGGACCAGAAGTGTTTTCTATTCCTCTCAGTACATCAACTTCTGGGTGACCAGGCGTTACAGAACCCCATTGCCTGAAAAGTTGAACATCCTCTTTTTTATAATTTCCCAGCAGGTAATATTGGGCATACATTAAGGAAGATAAATGCCCTGCATCCATAAAGAAACGATCTCTAAAATCCCAATTCATTTCTGAAGGATCAAAATTTAAAAATTCTGTGTATAAAATATGCATAAAGTCTGCGCCGCCCATAGGTCCGCCCGGGTGACCTGAATTTGCTTTTTCTACCATTGAAATAGCAATCGCCCTTATATTGTCGGCTGCTAACTGATCCATTGTTTTCTTCATGTTTGTTTCATTTAAAATTTTTATATTGAGAATGCTATTAATAATCTCCGGTGTTTTTTGACAATCCTTAAAATTATTAATCTGTTAACAACTTAGTTTTCTTGCAAATAGAACTGATTAACCTCTGCATTAATTATAAGTGTTTATTTTACACTTGCAAATATATATAAATATAATTTAAAACAATAAAAGATTTGAAAAAACTAATTTTTAACTTTAACCAAACAAATCTGCCATCAAAGAACAAAATATATTAGCGACTTACAAATTAAAAATATTTCTCATAACAGCGTTTGCCAAGTAATTACTGTTAATTTTTTTAATTTTTCAACTCATCAACTTAAACAATTGAAACTCAAAATTATGTTCAGAATATTGCTTCTGATGCTATAAAACAATGAAATCAATAAGATTACAAAAAATTAATAGGTGAATTTAAAATGAGATCAAAATTATTGTAATTTAGTCCAAATAAAATTTACTACTATGAATACACTAAAAATTAAACAGTTACTAACTGTTTGGCTTGTATTAAGTTTGATACAAACCCAGGCCCAGACCAACAAATCCAAAGTTCAAAGTGCACAAAAGGAAAGCACAACTATTACCGAAAAGGTAAATAACATTAATGGCGGCATGCCAAACCGAATATCTATGAATGTTACGGTACCAAAACAAACGCAAGGCGCAACATTTGGCGAAAAAGTAAAAGTTGGGCAGCCAATTTCTGAAAATGAAATTAAAGAAAACGCCTCACTGCGGGGAATTATTACCGGAAGCGTAACCTGGGATTTAGCAACTGCCAAGGGCACAACAAATAAGCCAGCAGTCAGTTCTGTCGGCAATCTTGCCGGAGCTGGCGGTGGTGCCGCAGCAGCTTCCTATGCCGCAACCGGTATGGTGATAAACCCCAATACACAAGGTGTCATTTCTGCAATTTTTGCCAGAGAAGCAGGAAGCGGTATGGCTTCCGGAAGACGACAATATCAATCTGTTTTTATTGATGGCCAAGGAAATGTTTGCACAGATTGCCTTGCGAAAGTACAATCCAATCCATATTTTAAGGACAATGGAATGGCAGGTGAAATGCCGCTTGAAAAAAAAGGTGTTGATAACGATTGTGATGGTGTTGAAGGATTAACCGTTTCTTTGGTAAATGAGCAAACCGGTGCTGAAGTGGCCAGTGTAAAAACCGCACGTTGTGGCGATTTCTTTTTTGAAAACCTTCCAAAAGCGTCTTATATTGTAAAATTTGGCGGGGAGTTTTTGTTAAAAAATTCTTATGATATTGCTCTTGACAAGAATGGAACCTATGATATTGCTGGTGAATTGTTAAGCGGAAATAACCATTGGACCATTAAATTGAATGCTGGTTTTACAGAAAACCCAAACGGCGGGGAAAAAGTAAATGCCGGACTGCATGCTGCCGGCAGCGCACTTAGCCAAGGTGCTTCACTATTAGGCGGCGCACTTCCCGGAGGCGCCGTTATTTCAGCAGCCGTTTCAAGTTATTCGCCTGGAGATCCAATTCCCGGACTTGATGTTAAGCTTCTGAAAGAATCAAGCGATCGAGAAAATACCTCAAAAACAAATGAAAAAGGCCAATTTGAATTTACCGGATTAAGCCAAGGAAACTACACGTTGTCATCAACATTTCATTTTGATATTGACGGCAGTATTCCCGTAAGCTTATGGTTGTCTAAAAAAGGTTATGATTATTATAAAGCACAATCGGATATGAACAAAACTACCGATGAACCTCCAATAAAAGAAACCGAAGAAAATAAGCCAAAAAATAACGAAAATGCAAAGGAAAAAAAAGGATTGAATGCTGTAAATGTAAAAACCAACAAGTCTGATGCTGGGGCAAAAGACACTTCTGATGAAACACAAAGAAAAGGCGGGAATCGTATCGAAACTTTAGAACAAGATGGATCAGAAAAATTAGACAAATCTGCTTTAACAACTGCAATAATAAATCTCCAGGATTTTAAAAATTCGTTAGCGGATGTAGATAAATTAAAGCAAAAAGACAAGCGACAATCAATAGCTTCGAGTAAAATTACACCACAAATAAACAACGTCCGTAATCGTATCAGCCAACTAGAAAATAGTTTAAAGAATATAGGATTGATGGGGAAAACCACTCCAGCATTAAATGATTTGGACGCTAAATTAAATGCTATGGATAATGATTTTTTCTCTTTGCTGGAAAATCTTGGGCAGATGGGAGATCAATACAGTTCTATCTCAAATGTGCTTAAAACGAAACACGATACCGCAAAAAATTCAGTGGGAAATATTCGATAAACAGGCATTATTAAAAAATCTGAGAAAACAAAAAGAGGAGATTTAATTTAAAATTAAATCTCCTCTTTTTCCTGACACATTTGGCTTCAATTCCAAGAGCTTGGGATGCAAGCTCAATTAAAATTATTCCAAAGTAATTTTATCAATAACAAGTTCAAAATTTTCATTCACTTTGTTTCCAATCATAAACGCAATTTCCTCCAATTCTTCCGCAGGAAAATTAGGCATATTTAATTTTCTTCCCCTAAAAGTTGGCGAAAGATCTGAAAGCAAAATTTCAATGGTTTGCCATTCCTTGGTAGTTTCAAAATAAGAAATGTATGCTTGCTGATCTTCTTTATTGGTCTTTGCCCTAAATTGATAGCGCTTTCCATCTCCTTTTAGGCGTAATTTCACTTTTTTATAACCTTCAATGTTCTTCTGGTTAAAACGAAATCTTACAGATGAAAATCCACCGTTATTTTCCAAAGAAACTGTTCCTTTAAAAACCCCATGAGCTTCATCATTTAAATAAAATTTACTGCGTGATTGGCCGCCCATCACCACATCATTCACAATTTTCCAATCGGAAATATCACTTTCTTTGTTAAAATCAAAAATCACCATATTGCTGCTTATTACCAATGAAACCATAAAAATTGAATGCATTAAAATCATTGTTTTCAAAATTGATTTTAAAATTTAATTGTACAAAAAAACGTAGGCATTTAGGGAACTTGCCACAATAAGCCAAATAAAATAAGGCAGTATTAACCAAGTTTTTTGTTTCATTAACTTGCTGAAGTTTAACATAAAATAACCCACTAAAACCGTTAAAAGCACAATGACCAACAATCCCAACAAAACCAAATGCTGATTAAAAAATACGTAATTCCACGAAGTATTTAAAACAAATTGCACAAAAAACAGCAACCAAATTTTGGCGTTGGATTTTGCCTGAATTAAATAAGCCATATAAATGGAAAAACAAATCATGATGGTGGTCCAAGCAACGCCAAAAAACCAGCCCGGCGGCGTCCATGGCGCTTTGTTAAGTGCTGTGTACCAACTATCTTGCGGACCGTTATTCATTAACAAAGTACCAATTCCCAAAGCACCAAAATTAAGTACTAAAAAAACAAGCAACCAAAGCGCTTTTTTCATCTGTTTAATTTTTATTTTTTAGCTGTACAGCTGCTGCTTGCTATTAATCATTCCTTTGCGCATCAAAATTTGTTATGCTCGTTTCATTAAAGCTGTTTTGTGATTTTAGAACTCATAGGATTTGTTAAAGAGAAATAATAATCCAACAAATTTCCTTGCTCATCAATCAAATATTTTTGGAAATTCCATTTTACCGAACTGCTTTTAACACCGTTCAATTCTTTTTTTGTAAGCCATTGGTATAATGGATGTTGGGTTTCCCCTTTTACATCAACCTTCTCAGTCATTAAAAAAGTAACGCCATAATTTACCTGGCAAAACGATTTAATTTCTTGTGCATTTCCAGGTTCTTGACCGCCAAACTGGTTACAAGGAACGCCAATAATCACCAATTTATCTTTGTACTTTTCGTGCAATTTCTGCAAATCGGCGAATTGTTTTGTAAATCCGCATTCCGATGCTGTGTTTACAATCAATATTTTTTTTCCTTTAAACGTTGATAAATCTATTTTTTCACCCGATAAACCGGTTAAAGAAATATCATAAATTGATGGTTTAGCATTCATAATTTTTGAATTTTGATTTGTTAAAAATGTTCCGAAAAACAAACTGAAAGCAGTAACTAAAATTAAAGCAATTTTCATTTATTAAATTGTTAATCTCAAATTTAACCTTTTTTCTATTTTCTGCTTAATCACCGTCAATCTTTTCATTAAATCCATTAATTCAGGATTTTTAGTTTTCTTATAGACTTCGTTTAAACCTAAAATTAGCGATTTAACTTCTCTTGAAGCCAAAATACGGTCATTGGTGGTTTTTAATATCATTTTACGTTGCTCAAATTCTAAAGCATTTTGTACTAATTCCATATGTTGTAATTTTAAAAATGTTATAATTGAATAATTTTTTATTGCTTGCCTAAGAATATCAATTTAGAATTGAAGATTGTTTTCCTATTTAAAATGCCTATTCTTAGAGGCTTCAAAATAAAATTAAACTCTTCTGTTTAACTTTTATGCAGTAAATTTAAACAATATTGCGCGTCGCATTCAATTTTAATGATCTTAAATATTTATAGTTAAATAAGCATAATATATAATGATGTAAATAAATTTTTAATTATTGAATATTAAGATTTTAAAAACTGCTTAAAATAGCTGAAATTTCAAAATTATACTTCTGGTTTTATTAAGGCTAAGAAATAAACTTGGAGGAAAAAATGCAGGATTTAAATTTATTTGAGTGTCAATTCCACCAAAATATAATTTTTGATGGTATTCTATAATTTAGTATTTTTAATGATATTCAATTTTATAACTATGGAATTGTCTTTTCCCTTGTTGGCTGGCATCATCGCTGCCATATTGCACGTAATCTCTGGACCCGATCATTTGGCTGCAGTAACGCCGTTTGCCATTGAAAGCAAAAAGAAGGCTTGGAAAGTCGGACTTTTTTGGGGCATTGGGCATTTGATGGGAATGATTTCCATTGGCGTACTGTTTTTAATGTTCAAAGACTTGATTCCCATTGAAAAAATATCGATGCACAGCGAAAAAATGGTCGGTGTTATTTTAATCGGACTTGCCTTGTGGATTTTCTTTAAAATTTTTAAGGATGAAAAACAACATAGCCATACACATATTCACGCTGATGGATATCCAATGATTCACACGCATCCACACATTCATGAGACCGAGGAACCATCAGTTACAAGACATTCCCAAAATCGCTATACAGTAAGTGAAGTCATTAGGAAACACCCACACATTCACCAAAATGAAAAATCACACACGCATCCCAATGTTAATTTAAAACAAGGAATAATAGCATCTCTGTCGGTTGGTTTTGTGCACGGTTTGGCGGGTATTGCACACTTTTTATTGTTTCTTCCCGTCATCGGATTTGCCTCAAAACTTGATTCTGTAAAATACATTTTTGGTTTTGGAATTGGAACCTTGTTGGCGATGATTTCTTTTGCTTTTGTGATTGGAAGTGTGGCCTCCTTTTCAAAAAAGGAACATAGCAACACTTTTTTCAAAGGCATTCGATTGGCCGGCGGATTGTTTGCTTTTGTGATTGGTATTTACTGGTTTATGGCGAATTAAAATTCGAGATTTTTTTAACCGCAAATTCCGCAAAGATTTCCGCAAAGTTCGCAATGGTTTAGAAATTCTTTGTGAAACTTCGTTTTTCTCCGTGAATCTCTGTGAAATAATAGGGACACAGAGTTACACAAAGAAAATACACAAAGATGCACAAAGCTTCAAAGTTGAAAGAAAATTCAAAATTCAAAATTCAACATTTTTTAACATCGTAAATCAAAAATCGTAAATTAAAAGATTAGCAAATCCTCGGCAATTGCTCTCCCACGAGCGGACTCACAATGCGTTTTCCGCCAATTAAACTTTCCATCACCACTTTGTTGGGATGTTCATTGGTAAATTCACCAATCAATGCGGCGTTTTTTCCTCTCTTATGATTTCTCATCAAGGCCAAAACTTCAGCTTCTATGCCTGGATCCACAACCACCAAAAACACGCCTTCATTGGCCACATACATTGGATCCAATCCCAACATTTCACAGGCAGCCGCAACTTGTTTCTCCAGTGGAATGGCACTTTCTTTCACAAAAACGCCTTTTGAAATGTCGTTGGCAATTTCATGCAAAACCGTTCCCAATCCGCCACGGGTTGGGTCTCTGAACAGTTTTATTTTTTCGCCGAATGCATCCAATAAATCTTGCACCAAAAAATTTAAATTGGCGGTGTCGCTCACCAAATCCGATTCAAATTCCAATCCTTCGCGCTCACTCATAATGGCCATTCCGTGTTGCGCTATGTAGCCGTTGACCAAAATTTTATCGCCTGTTTTTATGTTGTGGACAGAAATATTGGCCTTGGGATGCACTTGTCCAAAACCGGTGGTGTTGATGAAAATTTTATCGCCTTTTCCGCGTTCCACCACTTTGGTGTCGCCGGTAATAATGAGCACGCCACTTTCATCGGCCGCTTTTTTTACTGAAGCCACAATTCGCTCAAATTCTTCCATTTTTAGACCTTCTTCAATTATAAAAGCCAAGGACAAATATTTTGGGATGGCACCGCACATGGCCACATCATTTACGGTTCCGTTCACTGCCAGCTCGCCAATATTTCCGCCTTTAAAAAAGATGGGCGTAATCACAAAACTATCGGTTGAAATGGCAATTTTTGAGTTGATTTCAACAATGGCGCCGTCGTGTTTTTGATCTAAAAACGGATTGCTGAAGGTGTTGAAAATAACTTTGTCCAGTAAATTTCTGGTCAGTTCGCCACCGCTTCCGTGACCTAAATTAATGGTTTCGAATCCCGTTTTCTCCATATTTTTTAGTCTGTTAAATGGGTTGAAAAATGATAATAGGCCGCACAGGCACCTTCCGAGGAAACCATTGGCGCACCTAGCGGATTTGCGGGTTTGCAGGCCTTTCCAAATTGATCGCACTGATTTGGTTTTTTGATGCCACGCAATATTTCGCCTGCAATGCAATTCGGATTTTCGGGCACTTTTATGTGGCTAATGTTAAATTTTGCTTCCGCATCATATTTTCTGTAAGCTTCTTTAACCACATAACCGCTGTTTGGAATTTCACCAATGCCGCGCCATTCTCTGGCGCCTACTTCAAAAATGGTGTTGATGACCTTAATTGCCGCAGTATTGCCCTGTTCTTTTACCACTCTGGAATACTGATTTTCCAATTTGTAAATGCCTTCTTCCAGTTGTTTTACCGCCATATAAATTCCCTGAACCAAATCCAAAGGCTCAAAACCGGTGATGACAATCGGGATTTTATATTTTTCAACTAAGGGATAATATTCTTGTATTCCCATAATGGCACACACATGTCCGGCTCCCAAAAAAGCGTCAATAGTGCATAATTTATCGTCCAAAATAGCTTCCATTGCTGGAGGAACCAACACATGCGAAGCTAATATTGAATAATTGATGAGTCCTTCTTTTTCCGCGTGCAAAACCGACAATGCATTTGCCGGAGCGGTGGTTTCAAAGCCCACTGCAAAAAAAACGACTTCTTTGTCAGGATTTTGTTTGGCGATGGAAACCGCTTCCAAAGGCGAGTATAATATCCGCAAATCGCCGCCAACAGCTTTTGCTTCCAGCAAACTTTTTTTGCTTCCCGGCACACGAATCATATCGCCAAAAGAACAAACAATCACACCTTTTTCCAGCAATTCTATGGCTTTATCGATCAAATTGAGCGGTGTTACGCAAACCGGACAGCCGGGACCGTGGATCATTCTGACTTTTTCGGGCAACAATTCCAAAATGCCATTTTTAACCAAACTGTGCGTTTGTCCGCCGCAAATTTCCATAATATTCCATTCTCTCGTGGTAATTTTATGAATTTCATCGAGGTATTTTTTGGTGGCTTCAAAATCTCGGTATTCGCTTAAATGCTTCATCTGTTTACATTTTATTTTTTATTGGTAACAGCTGCAGTTCGCTATGAATCATTCTATTGTATATTAAAATTTGTTTTGCTCGTTTCATTCCTTAATATTTAAATAATACATGAGTTGTCCAAAAGAGATATTTTCGTCGTTGGGCGATAAATCTTTATGAAAGTACAATTTTATTTCTTTGGGTGCTAATTCTATGATGATATCTACCAAGATTGTATTTTGAAAAACGCCGCCGCTAAAAGCAATATGATCATAATTATTTGATTTTGCGATTTCAATTGTTGAAAAAGCCAGCGTATACAAAAAGTTTAAAATTAGTTGGTTTTTTGGATTGCCGTTCTGAAAATCATCAACCATATTTTTAATGATTTCTGTTGCTGAAATGCCATTTTCTGAAGCTGATAAATAACTTCTGCAAGATTTCAGATCATAATTCCTAATCTTGTTTTCCAATAAAATCGCAGCTTCACCTTCATAAGTATTATAATCGGTGATGTTTAAAAGGGAAGCGACAGCATCGAACAACCTTCCTGCGGAAGAAGTTTTTAAAGAATTTGATTTTTTTAAAGTTAGATAGGTTTTAAGTTCATTTTGGGTGAATTTATCCTTTAAAACCTCCATCATTTCATCAGAAGCCAAAGAAAGTAAAGACAATCTTGGTTCTTTTGCCATTTTATCGCCCAACAACCAATCGAAATAGTTGATATGATTGATTCTTTCTATTATATTGGCTTCATAATCAAAAAACTCGCCGCCCCAAATGTTGGCATCATCACCATAACCGGTTCCGTCAAAAATAACGCCCAACACTTTTTCTGAAAACAATTGATGTTCGCCCAAAATTGCCGAAAAGTGGGCTTTGTGATGCTGGATTTCAACCAATTTAGATTTGCTTTTTTGCGCAAATTCCTTACCGAATTGCGTGCTTTGATACAAAGGATGTTTGTCAACCAAAACCACTTGAGGCTGTTGTTCAAAAATGCTGATAAAGGAATTTACTGTGGAAGTAAATCGGTTATAAACATCAAAATTTTCAAGATTTCCGAGGTATTGGCTCACATACAAATATTGGTTCGGACAAAATGCGATGCTGCTTTTTAAATCAGCGCCCATCGCCATCATTTTTTCTTCGGAATTTATTTGAAAGTCAAAATAATTTGGGGCGTAACCGCGTGCTCTTCTGAACAACACTTTTTGGTTGAATTTGGCGCTGAATTTCACCACAGAATCGTCCTGCGGATGCGAAATTTCAAGATTGTGCTGCACAAAATAATCGGCAACTTGTTTTAGTT
>JAUSOJ010000198.1 GCA_030656195.1 Lutibacter sp. | reverse complement strand
AGTTGAATAGTCTCTGTACGTTGTTGCCCAAGCACCAGATCTTTTGCCTTGTCGCGCAAATGGATCCAAATACCACAATCCGATGTGCTCGCCGGTTGATTTGTTGGTCACTTCCCAAACTTTTACATCTTCATGAAAAACAGGAACAGATCCGGTTGGAACAGGCGTAAACTTGAAATTAAATACTTCATCTGCCACAAAAAATAAAGCCTGGGTCAGGTTATCTAATTGCAAATATTGTTTCACTTCATCAGAATCCAAATCGTATTTTTCTTTTCTTACTTTTTCTGAATAGTACTGATAATCCCATGGTTCAATGGTGATATTGTCATTGTTTTTGTTGGCAATTGCTTGCATATCTGCAACTTCTTCCTTAACACGGGCAATGGCTGAAGGCCAAACGGCATTCATAAGCGCCATCGCATTTTCAGGCGTTTTCGCCATTCTGTTTTGCAAGCGCCATTCAGCAAAATTATCATAACCTAAAAGTCCCACGCGTTCTTTTCTAAGTTTCAATATTTTGGCCACATTTTCTTTATTGTCAAATTGATCGTTATTATCGCAACGAGAATAATAGTTTTTCCAAACTTTTTCACGTAGCGATCTTTCATCCGAATAGGTTAAAAAAGGAGCCATGGAAGATCTTGTGTTGGTAATGGCATATTCACCTTCGCGACCTCTGTCTTTTGCAGCTTTTTCAGCGGCTTTTATCATAGATTCCGACAATCCGCTTAATTGGTCTTTGGTTAAATAAACCACATAATTTTCTTCGTCGGCTAAAATATTGTTTGAAAAGGTGGTGTATATCGATGAAAGTTCTTTGTTAATGGCTGCATAACGCGCTTTTTTAACGTCATCCAATTCTGCGCCATCCATCGCAAATCTTTCATAAATAAGTTTTACAACTCTTTGTTGATCGGCTTCTAACGGATTTTTCAAAGAGTTTTCGTACACCGTTTTTATTCTGTCGAATAATTTTTTGTTTTGGGAAATTTTTGAACTAAACTCCGACAATATCGGCGCCATTTCCCCTTGAATTTTTCTGAATTCTGGCGAAGATAAATTGGCGCTCAAGATTCCGTAGTATTTAAAAACGCGATCAAGCACTTCACCCGATTTTTCCATCATCACGATGGTGTTTTCAAATGTTGGTGCTTTTGGATTCTTGGTAATGGCATCAATTTCTGCCAAATTTAAAGCCATACCTTTTTCCAAAGCAGGCTTAATATCCTGAAGGTTCATTTTATTAAAAGCAGGAACACCGCCATAAGGCCCGGTCCATTTTTCCAATAACACATTGTTGGTTTGCATAGTTGCTTTTTTATCTTTGATTTGCGCAAAGGTTGTTGAAACGATTAAAGTGCAAAAAAGAACGGACTTTAATGTTCTTGCCATAAAATATTTACTCATAATTGGGTTGAATTTTTTAAGAAGCTTTTTTTAAAGAAGCTTGTCTGTTAATGTTTTTCAAATTTAATTATTTTGAATCAATAATTTAAAAATAAATAGCAGTTTATAATCATTTTAAAGAAGGTTCAATTTATTTATTTCAGGAAAATAAATCAGGCATTTCTCTAGATGTATCAGCCTTTAAAAACGAATTTGTTCTTTTTTCATAAAATTTAAATAAAACTTGGTGCCTTTTCCCACAACACTGTCGTTTTTAATGACAACCGGAGTACATTCCGACCTTGACATTATCCCGTCTTGATCTTTTGGTGTTGAGAAATACCATAAAATGTTTATTTTATTTTTGGCTTTATCGGTAGTTTCTTTTGTAAATTCAGGCTGTTTGAACAATTGGCTCAAAGGTTTCATTTTGCCAGTTTTTGGCACTTTTACAATGATGGAAGCGCCCATAATTTCTTTTACTTGAATTAGGCTAAATCCGTTTTCTATGTTGGAAATTTTGGTGTTTTGTTCAGTCAGGAATTCACTAAAAGTATTGTAATTTTTTTCTGTGGTTTCCTGTGATAACAGATTGACTGAAAATATTAAAAAAATAAAAATAGCGAAGGTAGTTGGTCTTTTCATAAAGCCAATATACAAAAAAACCTTAAAATTGGTAAAATACCATATTTCTTAAAACTGGTTGAATTTAAGTTAATTATGTTGAATTGTTATTTATGTTTTAAAAAAGAGTTTTTTATGGAAATTAGCTGAAATATAGCTGCCAATAAACCTGCCTAAAAAATAATGTCCTACAGAAATTCCAACAATTAATAGCATACTTATCCACATTTTCGGAGGAATATGGTCGTTTAATATTAAGTTATTATCTGAGAAACTATTCATTATTTTAAAAGGAAATTGAAAATAATCTATGACGCCCGTATTAAAATCATTGTAGTAGATGGAAATATAAAAATAAGTAAAAAATACCCAAGCAAAAAAGCCGAATCCATTTCCGTACAACGCTGAATAACTGTTTTTATAATTTGACCAAGTACTTTCATCATTCGCTATAAATTTTACTGAAGGATCACTTTTTTTAATATGAATTCTTGATTTTTTATATTCAAAAAAGTTGTGAATCCAAAAATAAACCAATAGTAATGGCGCAGAGACAATCACTAAAACAAGTATTACAATAATTGCGAGAATAAATATTCTTAAAATATTATCATAGGGTGAATAATTTTTAAGGATAACTGATTCCTGCTCGTGAATTTCATTTAAGTCTTGAAAAATAATTAGTTTGTTTACATTTTCTATTGATTTTAATTCAAATAATAACATTGAATTTCGAGCAGTATTGCCCAAAATATTGCAACCAATAAAAACATAGCAAAGTGCAAAAATAAAAGGCAATTTTCCCATTTCAAATAATTTAATTGCTTAAACGTGACTGATTTTGTGAAATGGAGTTGGTGGATATAATAAATGAAATTTAAAAAATTTCATTTAAGATGATAGTTCTAATTAGTAATCAACCAAATATAGTAAAATTTTATAAAATTACGTCGCTGTATTTCAATAGTTTAGGCTCAAACTAAAAATAAATGATAATGATAATAAATGATGGACACAAATGGGGAAGAAATAAGCAAAATCAAAATATAATAAAAAAGGAACTGCAATGAAGCAATTCCTTTTTTATTTATATTGAAACAATCAATTAAATCATTTGTTTTTTATTTTCCCAGCTCCACAAACAAACCTTCTTCGGTATTGTTTATTTTTGCTAAGTTCTTCTTTGTCAAATCTTTAATGGTTTTATCCCATTTTTTATTGCTGAAGCCCGATTGCGTTTTTAGGTCGTTCAAAAGCATTGGAGAATTTGCTTTTAAAATGTGGAAAATCGCCTTTTCATCCTCGCTCATTTCTACCGCTTTTTTTTCTGGTCTCATCTGCGGAAAAAATAAAACTTCCTGAATAGAACTGTTGTTGGTCATAAACATCACCAAACGGTCGATGCCAATCCCAATTCCCGAGGTAGGCGGCATTCCGTATTCCAACGCGCGCAAAAAGTCTTGGTCAATAAACATCGCTTCATCATCGCCTTTTTCGGTCAATTTTAATTGTTCTTCAAAACGTTCGCGTTGTTCAATGGGGTCGTTTAACTCAGAATAGGCATTTGCCAATTCTTTGCCGTTTACCATCAATTCGAAACGCTCGGTTAAAGCCGGATTTGTGCGGTGTTCTTTGGTGAGCGGACTCATTTCTTTCGGATAATCGGTGATAAATGTTGGCTGAATATAGTGGTGCTCGCATTTTGATCCGAACAATTCATCAATCAATTTTCCAACGCCCATGGTTTCGTCAACGGCAACACCCACTTTTTTGCAAACTTCTTTCAAGGCAATTTCATCCATTCCGGCAACTTCAAAACCGGTATGTATTTTTATGGCTTCCAAAATGGGAACTCTTGCATAAGGCGCTTTAAAACTCACCATATTTTCACCAATTTTAACTTCGGTGGTTCCGTTGCTGTCCATCGCTACTTTTTCCAACAATTCCTCGGTCATATTCATCATCCACAGGTAATCTTTATAAGCAACATACAATTCCATCACTGTAAATTCTGGATTGTGGGTTCTGTCCATTCCTTCATTTCTGAAATCTTTGGAAAACTCATAAACGGCATCAAATCCGCCAACAATCAATCTTTTTAGATACAATTCGTTGGCAATCCGCAAATACAAAGGCATATCCAAGGCATTGTGATGCGTTTTAAACGGACGTGCCGCTGCGCCACCCGGAATTGGCTGTAAAATAGGGGTTTCCACTTCCAGATAATCTCTTTTGTTGAAGAAATCACGGATGGAATTGGTAATTTTTGTGCGTTTTATGAAAGTTTCTTTAACGTGATCATTTACAATTAAATCCACATATCGTTGGCGATATCTTAATTCGGCATCAGAAAAAGCATCGTGCACTTTTCCGTCGGCATCCGTTTTAACCACAGGGAGCGGACGTAAACTTTTTGAAAGTACAGTTAGTTCTTTTACATTAACCGATTCCTCGCCAACTTTCGTTTTAAAAACTTCACCTTTAATACCAATAATATCGCCCATATCCAATAATTTTTTGAATACGGTGTTGTACATCGTTCCTTCAGCATCAGAAGAAATTTCATCGCGGTTGATGTAAATTTGCATTCTTCCGCTGGCATCTTTTAACTCGGCAAAAGAAGCTTTTCCCATAATTCTTCGGCTCATCATTCTTCCAGCCAAAACAACTTCTTTCCCTTCAAAA
>JAUSOJ010000192.1 GCA_030656195.1 Lutibacter sp. | reverse complement strand
AGTATTTTGTCCGATACTTTATATAAAAGTTACATTTCTTTTCGTCCTGTTAAATTAAATGGTTCGGCCAGTTATTCATTCGGACGAAAATATGATGATTGCCGATTCTTTACTGACCAGGGATTGTACGTAAATAAAATGGGATTTCAGCTGTTTTCAACCGTTGGCGCAGTGCACTCTTATGTGGCTGGAACCTTGTTTTATGAGCGATGGATCAGTAAATATTTGCAAGCGAAACTCACTTATACGGCCGATCCTTATTCGTTTTCAAATGTTGGTTTGGGTTTATCGGCTCATATCGGCATCGTAAATTTATACTTTACAGCCGATAATTTATTGAGTTTGGATAATATTTACAACGCAAAAAGCGCCAGTTTTCAATTCGGACTTAATTTTATCTTTAAAGACAAAAATTAGTACTTTTACATAAATCATAAAAGCAATCGTTGACTGCATTAAAATTTCTCCCATTATGAACAAAACATTTTCAATCAGTTTATTTTTAATTTTCAGTTTTTCCATGCTGTTTGCGCAAAAAAACATCAATTCGTATAAATATATTTTGGTGCCAAAGCAATTTGAATTCCAGAAATCAGCAGACCAGTATCAGCTAAATTCTTTGACAAAATTTCTTTTTGAGAAATCGGGTTTTACCGTATTGTTTACTGATGAAAACTTTCCTGCTGATTTGGCCGCCAATGCATGCTTGGGTTTAAAAACCCTAATTAATAATGATTCGGGTATGTTTAGCACAAAAATGAATGTGGAGTTGACAGACTGTTACAATCAAACAGTTTTTTCAACCAAAGATGGCCGATCAAAAGAAAAGGATTACAAAACAGCCTATCATGAAGCCCTCAGAATGGCTTTTTCGGATATAGAAAATTTAAAGTATGCATACGACGGAACTATAAAAGCCAGTGAAAAAATGAAGGAAGACAATACGGTTGAAATTGAGAAATTAACCGTTAAGGAAATAATTCCGGCAGCTGAAGTTAAGAAAGTCCCTGAAGTTCCTAAAGTTAAGGAAACGCCTCCAATGGCCATATCAAAAAAAATTGAAAGAAAAGAAGCCAAAGAAGAAAAACCAGAAACCGTGAAAACGTTTGTAATTCCTGTGGTAAATTCCATAGAAGGCAAATATTTTGTCGATAAATGGGGCGAATGTATTATTTCGAAAAAAGAGGATTATTATTCTTTTGTTGGCGGCGATGAGAAATTTGAGTTTGCCGTTATTTATAAAACGTCTATGCCTAATTTATTCATTATAAAATGGGCAGCGTTTAAACAACCTCGATTGCTGGAATTAGACTTAAAAGGAAATTTGAAAGTGGAGGATGAAAGTGGCGAAAAAATTTATAAAAGAGTGCAATAACAACACGATTTTTAAAAAGATATTCACTTGAATGATGGATTGTTACCATAAAAAAAGCGCGGTGTTTTCACCTCGCTTTTTTTATAATGCTATTTTAATCTAATCGTGCAGCATTGCCCATAAAGTATCTTTTAATTCCAGTAAGCCTTGTTGGGCAACTGATGAAATGAAAAGTGTTTTAATTCCTTTTGGCAATTCTTTTATAATTTCTGCTTTCAGTTCCTCATCCAATAAATCGGATTTTGAAATGGCAAGCAACCTGGTTTTATCCAGTAATTCTGGATTGTGTTGTTTTAACTCATTCAATAAAATATCATATTCTTTTTGAATATCGGCAGAATCTGCTGCAATTAAAAACAATAAGATAGAGTTTCGTTCAATATGTCGTAAAAAGCGATGTCCCAATCCTTTACCATCGGCTGCTCCTTCAATAATGCCGGGAATATCTGCCATTACAAAAGTTTGGTAATCCCTATATTCCACAATACCCAAATTGGGTTTTAAAGTGGTGAATGCGTAATCTGCAATTTTTGGTTTTGCGGCAGTAATTACTGAAAGAAGTGTTGATTTTCCTGCATTTGGAAAGCCAACCAATCCAACATCGGCCAATACTTTTAATTCTAGCTGAAACCAGCCTTCTTTCATATCGATGCCCGGCTGCGCAAATCTTGGTGTTTGATGGGTTGAAGACCTGAAATTCCAGTTTCCCAATCCGCCCATTCCGCCATCAAGTAAAATTTGTTCTGGATTTTCGTGGGTTATTTCAAATATAATCTCCTGTGTTTCGCCATCTCTTATGATGGTTCCCATAGGAACTTCTATAAAGACGTCTTTGCCGTCTTTTCCGGTACTTCTTTGTTTGCTGCCATCGCCGCCGTGATCGGCTTTAAAGTGTTTTTTAAATTTTAGCGGAAAAAGTGTCCACATATTTCTGTTTCCCCGAACAATCACATGTCCGCCTCGTCCGCCGTCTCCACCATCCGGGCCACCTTTGTCAATGTATTTTTCCCTATGTAAATGCGTAGAACCACGTCCTCCTTTACCGGAAGATGCGTATATTTTCACATAGTCAACAAAATTTTCTTCAGTCATTTTCGTATAAAATTGTTTTCCCAAGATTGGGTTTAAGCGCGCAAAGGTACAATTTTGAAAACTAAAATGTTACATTTTTATATTGAACTCATCTTGACTTTTTCTAATTGGCTGTTTATGAGTTTAATTGGGTGATTGTTTTGGCGTTTAATTGTTTTCCTTCAAATATGTTTTGCGTCCTCACTTGTTTAATTGTGTAACTCCCAAGGGACAACTATACTTTTAACTTACAAATCATAATAGTTCCCCCTTCGGGGGATAGTGGGCTTATAATTGGTCAATTATTTGAGCCAATCGTTTGGTAATATCGTCAATGGTTCCAACGCCGTCTGCACCAAAATATTTACCTTGAAACTGGTAATAATCCTTTAAAACAGCAGTTTTGGTGTTGTATTCATTGAATCGATTTCTAATTTTGCTTTCGTCCTGATCATCAGTTCTTCCACTGATTTTACCGCGTCCCAACAAGCGGGCAACCAATAAATCTTCAGGTACTTCCAAGGCAACCATGCCGTTAATGACTTCTCCTTTTTCTTCCAAAAAATCATCCAAAGCTTTTGCCTGAGATTCCGTACGAGGAAATCCGTCAAAAATAAATCCTTTAGCATCTAAATTTTTATCAACTTCCGCCTTTAGCATATCAATGGTCACTTCATCCGGAACCAAATCGCCATTGTCCATAAAAAATTTAGCGAGCATTCCCAGTTCGGTTTTATTATTGATATTTGAACGGAAAACGTCACCAGTTGAAATATGCACAAGGTTGTATTTTTCTTTAAGTAAATCGGCTTGTGTTCCTTTTCCTGCACCCGGAGGTCCGAATAAAACAATGTTTTTCATTTTTGGAGGTGTTGTTAATTGATAAATGCTTGCAAGATTTCTGGCCAAACCATCGTAATCTAAACCATATCCGATAATAAATTTATCGGGAATTGAAATACCGATATAATCTATCGGCAATTCTTTTTTAAATACATCAGGTTTAAAAAACAAGGTGGCTATTCTCAGTTTTTTTAATTTTTTATCGGCAAATATGTCATAAATTTCTTGCAGCGTGTTCCCTGTATCAACAATATCTTCCAGAATGATAACAGTTTTCCCTTCCAAATCTTC
The DNA here is from genome assembly GCA_030656195.1 of Lutibacter sp. GTDB lineage: Bacteria > Bacteroidota > Bacteroidia > Flavobacteriales > Flavobacteriaceae > Lutibacter. The sequence continues at coordinate 4,407 of JAUSOJ010000192.1, read as the reverse complement.
ATTTAAACCCACCAATTGCTTTATTTTTCCTGTAGAATTGGTGCCTTCATACGATGCCAATTTCACAAATGAAACTTTACAGTCGTAGTTATATTTACGCACCAAATCGGCAACAAACATAAAGGAACCGTTTAATATTCCAATAAATATAGGTGTTTCATTTTTGCAATCTTCCGTAATTTCAGCAACCATTTTATCAATGGCTTCTTCTATTTTTTCTTCTGATATATATTTTTTGAAATAGTTATTGTGTATTTTAATCATGCTCATTTTATGCTTTGTTACAAATTTAACAATCAATAAATAAAATTAGCCCTTAAAGTTGAATTAATTGCTAATTTGAAATACAAAAACCGTTTTGACTACTCAAAACGGTTTTGCAGTTTGATGTTGAACTACGTATTATTTTGTAGTTTTTTCTTTATTTAATTTTTTACTGGTGTCATATAATATTGGAGAAGCAATAAACCATGAGGAATAAGTACCAACGCCAATACCCACGATTAATGCAAACATAAATCCTTTAATAGAGTCACCTCCAAATAAGAAGATGGCAACCAACACCAACAATGTTGTTAAGGAAGTGTTTATGGTTCTTCCCATGGTGCTGTTTAATCCAGTATTTATTACCTTATAAAAACTCCAGGATGTATGGGTTTTGGAGAACTCTCGAATTCTGTCGTAAACAATCACGGTATCATTTATGGAATATCCTAAAACCGTTAAAATAGCCGCAATAAACGATTGTCCAATCTCCATATCAAAAGGAAGTACTTTATAAAATAAAGAGAAGATACCAAACACAATGATAACGTCATGAAATAATGAAATAACAGCGCCTAAACCATATTGCCACTTAGTAAATCTAAATAAAATATAAAGGAATATCACTAAAAGAGAACCTAACACAGCCCAGCCTGCAGCAGTTTTAATATCATCGGCAATGGTTGGCTCAACTTTCATTGCGCTCAAAATACCAATTGTTTTTGTGCCATCATAACCAGGTTTGAATTCCTCTAAAGAAAGTCCTTCTGGATTGTATGGTTTTAAACCCGAATATAACAATTCTTGCACTTCATCATCAATGGTTTTGTCTTCAATGTCAATTTTGTATTTGGTCGTGATTTTTAACTGACTGGCTTCTCCATAAGTTTTAACTTCAGGAGCGTCCCCAAATACATCTTTTAAAGTATTTGCAACATCAGTAGCGCTGGTTGTTTTATCAAATTTAACCACATAAGATCTTCCGCCTATGAAATCTACTCCATAGTTTAATCCGTTAGTTGCCAATGAAACAATGCTCATTACAATTAAAATACCTGAAAATATATAAGCTGGTTTTCTTAATTTTAAGAAATCAACATTGATTTTAGTAAACCATTTTTTGGTGATGCTTGTATTAAATGTGAACACTTTTCCTTTTGCAGCATACCAATCAATGACTAAACGAGTGATGAAAATTGCGGTAAACAATGAAGTTAAGATACCTACAATAAAGGTATAGGCAAATCCTTTTACAGGTCCTGTTCCAAAAACATACAATATAATACCTGTTAATAGGGAAGTAACGTTTGCATCCAAAATAGCTGAAAACGCTCCATCGTAACTAAATCCGTATTTTATGGAAGCTTTTAAGCCTTTACCATTGCTTAATTCTTCTTTAATTCTTTCGTATATAATTACGTTTGCATCAACGGCTATACCGATGGTCAGAATGATACCCGCAATTCCAGGCAAGGTTAATACGGCTCCAAATGCTGTTAGGATACCGAAAATAAACAAAAGGTTCACCATTAAAGCAAAGTCGGCTATGACACCAGCTTTTCCATAGTAAAAAATCATCCAGCCAAAAACAATCATCAAAGCCAAAAAGAAGGAATACAGACTGCTTTCTATGGCTTGTTGCCCTAATGAAGGTCCAACAATTTCTGATTGAATAATATGCGCTGCAGCCGGTAATTTACCCGCTTTTAATACGTTTGCAATATCTTGTGCTTCAGCAACAGTCATACTTCCTCCAGAAATAGATGTTCTTCCATTTAAAATGGCGGTATTTACTGAAGGTGCAGTATAAACATAATCATCTAACACAACGGCAACAAATTTGCCCACATTGTCCGTAGTCATTTTTCCCCACAATTTTGTTCCTGCCGCATTCATGGTCATACTAACCTCAGGTTGTCCTGTTTGTCCGTATTCCTGACTTGCATCGTCAATTACATCACCTTCAATTGGGGCAATGTCTTCACGATTGGATTTGATACCATATAAATAAATTAACTCGGTACTTTGGTTGGTTGCAGAAACAGTTGCAGAAAATGGTTTGGCATCCCAAAGAAATTTAATGTATTTCATTTCGTTAGGAAGCAAAGACCTAACTTCTGTCATTGCTAAATATTTGTTTACCCTGGCAGTATCAGCAACTTTAGCAGTTCCAATTACTGAGGATATTTGGTTTTCTGATTGAGGGATGCTTGGCGTTAAATAAGTGAATAAGTTTGTCGCTTGTTGGGTCGCCAATGAATCAGAAACCACGCCCAATAGATCATTTATGTTGTCTTTTGGCGCAGCAGCACTGTCAATTTTTGTTTCCGATTTTAATAAATTTTCAACAATCGAGTTGGCTTGAAAAAAGAAATTTGCAGTTTCCTGGTTTGAGTACACTTCCCAAAACTCTAGTTCAGCAGTGCTTTGCAATAATTTTTTAACACGGTCAATATCTTTTGCTCCCGGCAATTCAATTAAAATACGTCCTGAGTTTCCAATACGCGCAATGTTAGGCTGTGTAACTCCAAATTTATCGATACGGCTTCTTAATACTTCAAAAGCGGTATTGATGGAACCAGAAATTTCTGCTTCAATAATTGGTTTTACTTCTTCGTCGGTTAGTTTGAAGTTTATTTTTTCACGTAAAGATTTGTTACCAAAAATACTTGGATCGCTTAATTTAACTTTTCCGTTGCTTAATTTCTTAAACTCATTAAAAAATAAATTTAAATAGGTGTCGTCACTGCTTTTTTGTGCCAGATCTGCTTTTGCCAGTGCTTCATTAAACACAGGATTTTTTGAATCGTTAGACAATCCAATTAAAATATCCTTAACAGACACCTGTAAAATAGCATTGATACCACCTTTAAGGTCTAATCCCAAGTTTAGTTGTTTGTCTTTTATTTCGTTATAGCTAAATTGGACAAAACCTAAATCTATAACCGGATAATTTGCAACTGAGTCTAAATACGCTCTTTCCAATCTGGCTATTTCACGGCCGTCAGCTGATTTAGATTCTGCGTACACTTTTGCTTTATTTTCAACACCACCTGTAAACCAAGTAAATGATAATTGATATAAACTTACTAATCCGAATAGAATAGCGAATAACTTTATAAGTCCTTTGTTTTGCATTTTAAATTTATTTTTATATAAATGTAGTTTGAATTAACGTGCAAATATATAATTTCAATTAGGAACTGACAATTCTTTTTTTCTTTTTATGTAGGTTAATTGTCATATCCATATTTATATTAATTCTGAACAATGATTTTTATATATTTGTTTTCAAAAATTAAAAAATATGGGACATTTATCAGACATAGAAATAGCGCAGGATAAAAAATTAATACACATTAAGCAAATTGCCGCAAAACTAGGCATTGAAGAAGACGATATAGAAATGTTTGGAAAATATAAAGCGAAGTTGCCTTTAAGCTTTATAGATGAAGAAAAAATCAAAAAAAACAATTTGATTTTGGTTACAGCCATTACGCCAACACCCGCCGGTGAAGGGAAAACAACTGTTTCTATTGGGTTAACAGAAGGATTGAATAAAATTGGAAAACAGGCGACCGTTGTTTTGCGTGAGCCATCATTGGGACCCGTTTTTGGAATTAAGGGAGGCGCTGCCGGCGGCGGTTATTCTCAAGTAGTTCCTATGGAAGACATCAATCTTCATTTTACGGGCGATTTTAATGCGGTGGAAAAAGCAAATAATTTATTGTCGGCCTTAATCGACAATAATTTGCAAAGCACTGTCAATAATTTAAAAATAGATGCGAGAACGGTGGTTTGGAAACGCGTTATTGATATGAACGACCGGGCTTTGCGTAACATTATTATTGGTTTGGGCGGCACCGTTAACGGAATTCCTAGAGAAGATGGCTTTAATATTACTCCGGCTTCCGAAGTGATGGCTATTTTATGTATGGCAACCGATTTTGAAAATTTAAAAAAACGTTTGGGTGATATTTTTATCGGATTTACCTTCGACAATCAGCCAATTTTTGCGCGTGATTTAAAGGCTGAAAATGCGATGGCTATTTTGTTGAGAGACGCCATTAAGCCAAACTTGGTGCAAACATTGGAAGAAAATCCTGCCATTATTCACGGCGGACCGTTTGCAAATATCGCACA
>JAUSOJ010000179.1 GCA_030656195.1 Lutibacter sp. | reverse complement strand
CCTTATATATTTATGCACCGCTTGCCCACCGATTAGGACTTTACAACGTAAAAACAGAGTTAGAAAATCTAGGATTAAAGTATACGGAACCCGAAGTATACAATGAAATTCGTGACAGAGTTACACAAAGCAAGGAAGAGCAAGATAAATATATTGAGACATTTTCCAATATTATTAGGGAATCATTAGATAAAGAAGGCTTTGAATATTTCATAAAAGGCCGCAGAAAATCGATTTATTCCATTCATAAAAAAATGCTTTCACAAGGTGTTAATTATGATGAAATTTACGACAAATTCGCCATCAGAATCATCTACAAATCAACACCAAAAGATGAAAAGTTTGATGCCTGGAAAATATATTCTATTGTAACAGATCATTTTAGACCAAATCCAAGCAGGTTACGCGATTGGATTAGCCAACCAAAATCTACCGGTTACGAATCACTTCATATTACCGTAATGGGTCCGCAGGGAAAATGGGTTGAAGTGCAAATTCGTTCAGAAAGAATGAATGAAATAGCCGAAAAAGGCTATGCTGCCCATTATAAATATAAAAATGCAAATGAGCGCGAAAGCGGATTGGAAGACTGGTTGAATAGAATTAAAGAATCTTTTGAAAATGCCAACGGCAGCGCATTAGATTTTGTCGAAGATTTTAAATTAAATCTTTATGCCAAAGAAATTTTTGTATTTACGCCAAACGGCGATTTAAAAGCATTGCCAAAAAATGCCACTGCATTGGATTTTGCCTTCGCCATTCATACACAAGTTGGAATGAACTGCCGAGGCGCAAAAGTAAACGGAAAATTAAAACCAATAAGCCAAGTCTTGCAAAGTGGCGATCAAGTTGAAATAATCACTTCAAAAAATCAGAAACCAACAATTGGCTGGTTAGATTTTGTGGTAACCGCCAGAGCGCGAAATCGAATAAAAAACGCGTTAAAAGAAAGTCAGAAGAAAATTGCCGAAGAAGGAAAAGAAATTTTAACGCGTAAACTCAAACATTTAAAAATTGATCTCAATGAAAAAGTGGTCAATGAACTTGTAACGTTTTTTAAACTGCGAACAAGCCAAGATTTATTTTATAGAGTGGGAATTGGCTCAATTGACAACCCAATGTTAAAGGAATTCATCCACAAACGAAACAATGCGTTTGTAAGTTTCTTTAAAAATAGAATTAAACGCAGCGCAACCAAGCAGGAACTGATTGAAAAAGATGAAATTATTGACAAATATGATTCTTTGGTCTTCGGTAAAGAAGAAGAACAATTGGATTATAAAATGTCTCCGTGCTGCAACCCTATTCCGGGCGATAAAGTTTTTGGGTTTATTACCATAAACGACGGCATTAAAATTCACAAGCAAGATTGTCCGAATGCCATTAGCCTTCAGGCAAATTACGCTTACAGAGTTTTAAGTGCCAAATGGATTGATTCAACAAAACAGGAATTTAAAGCCATCATTAAAATTTACGGTGTTGACCATGTTGGAATGGTGAATGAAATTACCCAAATTATTTCAAATAACATGAACGTAAATATTCATAATTTAAATATTTCTGGCGATGACGGACTTTTTGAAGGTAACATTACTGTTAGTGTTAAGAACAGGTCGCAACTTCAAAAATTATGTGACAACATAAAAAAAATTGAGGGAATTGATACCGTAGACAGAATTTATAAACATTAAATTTGTTCACAATTCAAAGTTAATAAATATGCAACTTACCTGCCCCTTTATTAAAAAAATAGCGTTAAATTTGTTCAGTTTTAAAACTCAATTTAGATAATTATGAGTAATGAAGATCAAAAAATTGTAAAGGCTGTTTTTGTGAGTTTTCTTGAAACAAACAGTCACAGAAAAACGCCGGAGCGATTTGCTATTTTGCAAGAAATTTATAATTTAGACCATCATTTTGACATTGAGTCACTCTATATCCAAATGAAAAACAAAAATTATAGGGTGAGCAGAGCCACACTTTACAATACCATTGAATTATTATTGGAATCGGGTTTGGTCAGAAAACACCAATTTGGTCAAAATCAGGCATTCTACGAAAAGTCCTATTTCGACAAACAACATGACCATGTTATTTTAACCGATACCGGTGAAGTCATTGAATTCTGCGATCCAAGAGTTCAAATTATTAAAAAGACCATTGAAGAAACTTTCAATATTGACATTCAAAAACACTCACTCTATTTCTACGGAACAAAAAAAACAAACAACAATTAATATATAATTAAGCAAATGGCTGTAAACTTATTATTAGGACTACAATGGGGAGATGAAGGAAAAGGCAAAATTGTAGACGTCCTCACGTCTAATTACGATATAATTGCTCGATTTCAGGGTGGTCCAAACGCAGGGCATACTTTAATTTTTGATGGACATAAACACGTTTTACACACCATTCCTTCAGGTATTTTTCATAAAAATGCGATGAATCTTGTAGGTAACGGCGTGGTGATTGATCCCGTAATTTTCAAAAAAGAATTAGAAAACTTAGAAAAATTTAATTTAGACATCAAATCTAAATTATTAATATCCAGAAAAGCACATTTAATTTTACCAACGCATCGTTTATTGGATGCAGCCAGTGAAACGTCAAAAGGAAAAGCAAAAATTGGCTCAACCTTAAAAGGAATCGGTCCAACTTATATGGACAAAACCGGAAGAAACGGGATGCGCGTTGGCGATTTAGAATTGGAAGACTGGAAAGAAAAATACCATGCATTGACAGAGAAACACCTGAATATGCTTGAATTCTTTAAAGTTGAAATTGAATATGATTTACCGGAATTGGAAAAAGAATTTTTTGGAGCTATTGAAGTATTAAAACAACTTCCTTTTATTGACAGTGAAGAGTATTTATACCAAGCCATAAAAAACAATAAAACAATTTTGGCCGAAGGAGCCCAAGGATCTATGTTGGACATCGATTTTGGAACCTATCCTTTTGTGACATCTTCCAATACCACAGCAGCTGGTGCTTGCACAGGTTTAGGCATTGCCCCAAATAAAATTGGCGAAGTTTTTGGAATTTTCAAAGCTTATACCACACGCGTTGGTTCTGGCCCGTTTCCTACCGAATTATTTGATGAAGACGGTGCAACCATGGGAAGAGTTGGACAGGAATTTGGCGCCACAACAGGAAGACCGCGCCGTTGCGGCTGGTTGGATTTGGTAGCGTTAAAATACGCGATTCAAATTAGTGGCGTTACCCAATTGATTATGATGAAAGGCGATGTGCTATCAGGATTTTCTACATTAAAAGCTTGTACTTCATACAACTATCAAGGAACTGAAATTAGCCACTTACCTTATAACATTGAAGAACATAATGTTAAACCTATTTATACCGAATTTAAAGGTTGGAAACAAGATTTAACAGGAATGACAAGCGCAGCATCAATGCCAAAAGAACTGACCGATTATATTAAGTTTATTGAAGATTTTGTTGAAGTTCCCATAAAAATTGTTTCTGTGGGGCCGGATAGAAAGCAAACAATTATAAGATAAAAAACAAAAAAGCTTCAAAATTTGAAGCTTTTTTATTTTAATCGGTTTTAGAAATTACATCCTACTTTTTCATTAGTTTTGTAACAAAATAAATAAGTTTGAAAAAATTACTTTTCTTCGTTATCATATTTATCAGTATTTCAGGATTTTCCCAAACAAAAAAAATTAAAATCCTAAAAGCTGATAACACTTTTACAGATCCAAAATTTCCGGAAGCTACCATTTCCATGGGAAATGTTTTTATAGAACACGAAGGCGCAACATTGCGTTGTGACAAGGCCTATATTTATCAGGAAAGAAAGTTGGTTAAGGCGATGGGAAACGTTGTCATAAATCAGGGCGATACCATTGTTCAAACCAGCAAATATGCCGATTATGACGCAAATTCAAAAATAGCGACTTCCTGGGGAAATGTGGTTTTGAAAGATGATATGATGACTTTGCAAACAGACACTTTGAAATTTAACCGGGAAACGCAACAACTTTATTACAAAAGTGGCGGAACCATAACTGATGCAACCAATGTTTTAAAAAGCAGAATTGGCGATTATTATTTACGTACCAAGAAATTTCAGGCTTTTACCAATGTTGAAGTCACCAATATCGACAGTAAAGTTGTCTCAAACCATCTCGATTATTATACCAATACAGGAATTGCCGATTTGCATGGCCCTTCAACCATTACAAGCAAGCAAAATTCAATTTACACCGAAAAAGGACACCACAATTCAAAAACAAATATTTCGCATTTTTTAAAAAACTCTAAAATATTTTATAACGACAGAACCATTGAAGGCGATAGCTTATACTACAATAAAAACATTGAATTTGCATCTGCAACCGGCAATATCATTGTGGTGGACACCATAAACGCATCAATCATAAAAGGTGGCTATGCCGAATATTTTAAACTGAAAGATTCTGTTTTTATCACCAAAAAGGCAGTGGCAATTTCTATCATTGAAAAGGATTCTGTTTTTATTCATGGCGATAAATTAATGGTCACCGGAAAAGTTGAAGATCGCATTGTGCGGGCTTTTAATCGCGTTAAATTCTTTAAATCGGATTTGCAGGGAAAATGTGATTCTTTAATAACTTTCGAAAAAACAGGCTTGACCAAATTATTGGTAAATCCGGTGATGTGGACACAGGGAAATCAAATAACGGGAGACACCATTTATTTAATATCCAACCCAAAAACAGAGCAGCTCGACTCCTTAAAAATATTGAACAATGCCTTTATGGTGCAAAAAGATTCTGCAGGATATAGCCAGCTGAAAGGGAAATTTATGTATGGGAAATTTAAAAACAATGCGCTAAAATCGTTGGATGTTGTTGGAAATAGTGAAGTTATTTTTTATGTGAGAAATGATCTACAGGAATTGGTGGGGATTACCAGAATGAAAAGCAGCAGAAATATTTTTATCACAATGGAAAATAATGAGATTGAAACCATCGATTTTATTGAAAAACCTGATGGAAAAACCTATCCGCCATCTAAACTCCCTAAAAATGAGGAAATATTAAAAGGATTTATTTGGCGTGAAAAAGAACGACCGCTCAACAAAGAAGGTATTTTTATTTATGATGATATAGATGCAAAAAAAACAGACACTAAAGTAAAAGCAGAAACTAAAGAAAAAGAAGTTACCAAAAATTGAAAGAAGAATTTTTTAAATACCAAGCACAAACATCTCCTCACCCATTGGCTATTGAAATTTCGCATGCCAATGGATGTTATATTTATGGAGCCGACGGGAAAGAATATTTAGATTTTGTTGCAGGTGTTTCTGCAAATACCTTGGGTCACAATCATACAAAAATTTCACAAGCCATAAAGGATCAGGTGGATAAATACACCCACGTAATGGTTTATGGCGAATTTGTGCAACAGCCACAAGTTGAATTGTGTAAATTATTGGCTGATAACTTACCACAACCCTTAGAAACCGTTTATTTAACCAATTCAGGAACCGAAGCCACCGAAGGCGCATTGAAATTGGCAAAACGGTTTACAGGAAGAAGTGAAATTATTGCGGCCAAACATGGTTATCACGGCAATACGCAAGGCGCTATGAGTGTTTGCGGGGCCGAAGAGCAAAACAGTGCTTTCAGGCCATTAATTCCAGGCATTAAATTTATCACTTTTAACAATCTCTCCGATTTAAATAAAATAACCAACCGTACAGCAGGCGTTATTTTAGAAACCATTCAGGGCGGTGCCGGTTTTATTGAGTCGCAAAATGATTATTTAAAAAAGGTTAAGGAAAAATGCACTGAAGTTGGCGCTTTGCTTATTTTAGATGAAATACAATCGGGAATTGGTCGCACAGGAAAACTCTTCGGATTTGAAAATTACAATGTTGTTCCCGATATTATTGTTGCTGGAAAAGGTTTGGGCGGCGGAATGCCTATTGGCGCTTTTATTTCTTCCTTTCAAATTATGGACTGCTTAAAACAACATCCAAAACTTGGACATATCACCACTTTTGGCGGTCATCCGGTGATCGCGGCCGCCGCATTGGCCACGCTCAAAGAATTACTTAGTTCAGATTTAATAGCACAAACACTTCAAAAAGAAACTTTATTCAGAAAATTATTGGTTCATCCTTTAATAACCGAAATTAGAGGTAGAGGACTCATGCTTGCCCCAATGGTTGAAAGCAGTGAAATGGCCTCTAAAATAATTTTAAAATGTTTAGACAGAGGATTGATTATGTTTTGGTTATTGTTTGAAGGAAAAGCTTTGAGAATAACGCCGCCACTTACCATTTCAGAAGATGAAATATTCATAGGATGTAACATTATTATTGAAGTTTTAAATGAAACTCTAGCCGAATACCACCAATTAGATTAAACTATCCCCTACTAAACTATTATCATATAACACATTAGTTAAAATTATGTTAATGCGGTACTATTTTATACATAGTACTGTAACAATATTTGTTTTTATGCGTCTATTAATAAAATAACAACAAATAAAAACTTACTATTATGAAAACTACAGATTTAAACCAGTCAGAAAAAAACAAAAAAAATGTTCCTTTTGCGAGCCTTTCATCAACCAAAAGAATACAATGGAATAATTATAGAAGATATGGAATGTTTGTTTCCTAAATTTCAAAAAACTAGAGGGATATTTCAATTTCTGAAATAAAAAATGCACCCAATTGAGTGCATTTTTTAATTTGTATTTAAATTGAAAATTTATTGATTCCCTAAAATAATTGGCATACCGCTTTTTCCGCCACCAATTACAATAACCTTGCTGTTAGGAGATTCAGATAACTTAATAGTAGCTTCAATACCTTTATCCTGAAGAATCTTATCATTCAATGATTCGCTCAAAATTCGGTTGGCATCTGCCTTACCTTTCGCTTCAATAATTTGTTTTTCGGCCTCTTTTGCAGCTGTAATCAACCTAAATTCGTACTCCAAAGATTCTTGTTCTTGTTTCAATTTGCTTTCAATCGCAGTTTTAATGGTAGGTGGCAAAGTTACATCCCTAACTAAAATAGCATTTAACTGAATATATTGTGGCTCAACAATTTTTTTAGTTTCATCAAAAATTTCTCGTTGAATAGCATCTCTTTTAGTTGAATACAACTGTTCCGGAGTATATCTTCCAACTACACTTCTTGTTGCTGATCTAACAGCAGGTATAATAACACTTGAAAGATATTCCTGTCCCCTTGTTCTGTGTAAAAATCCAACTGTGGCAGCTGTTGGTTGGTATAAAACAGAAGCATCTAGTTTTATCTCTAGACCATTGGCCGACAACACTAACATTTCTCTTTCCAACAATTCTTGTTGTCTAACATTATAAACATATACTTTGTTCCAAGGTGCAACGATATGAAATCCTTCACCCAATGGTGGCTGATCGGTAACCACACCGCCTCCAAATGTTTTATACAACACCCCTACTTCTCCCGAATCGATTGTTGTTGTTGATTTTGATAATAAGATAACAAGTATAATGACACCTATTATTACAGGCATTAAAGTTTTTGGCAATTGTAATTGTCCGTTGCTCATATTTTTCTATTTTTAGTATTTGTTCAAATATACGAAAGAAAATTATAACGGCTAAATTTGCAATAATTTTTAAAACGCTTTAAATCAGTTACTTATTTTTAATATTAAGTTAATTTACCTAT
>JAUSOJ010000172.1 GCA_030656195.1 Lutibacter sp. | reverse complement strand
TTCTTTTTGTTTTGGGGTTAATTCTGTTTTTAATACCACTTTTGTAAAACCGATAATCGCATTCATTGGGGTGCGAATTTCGTGGCTCATATTTGATAAAAACTGCTGTTTTGCTTTCATAGCATCTTCTGCAATTTTGGTGGCTTTTTCAGCTTTAATTTTGGCATGTTCCGCAATTTCGGTGGCCAATTCGGCAAACACCATTGCTTCTGTCAATTCTTTGGCGATCCTTTTTTCCTCGGTAACATCTCTAGCAACAATCACAACCCCTTCAACATTTCCTTCATCATCTTTATAAACCGATCCGTTAAACAACACATCGGTCAGCTTGCCATCTTTGTGGCGAAGTGTCAACGGAAAATTGGTAACTGATCCATTTGCAAATACTTCCTGATAAACGCTTCGCGCTTTTTGCGGTTCGGTAAAATAATCCAGAAAGTCGGTATCTGTTAATTCTTCTCTTGTTAGTCCGGTAATGTTGGTTAAAGCCTCGTTCATATCGGTAATCTTTCCGGCAGAACTGATGGTTATCAAAGGGTCTAAACTTGCTTCGATAAGACTTAAAGAATATTGGGAATCTAATTTAATATCAATGTTTGAAGCTTCAAGTTCTCTATTTGCGATTCCTTGTTTAACTGCCTCAATATTTTGTTTGGCAAGCTCTTCGTTGGCAAATAACAGCTCGGCCGCTCTTTTTTCTTTTACTTTTGTCTGAAAAATAAGTTCCTCGTTGGCGATAACCAGCTCAGCAGCACGTTTTTCTTTCTCTTTATTTTGGAAAGCCAGCTCTTCATTGGCAATCACCAATTCAGCCGCACGTTTCTCTTTTACTTCATTTTGATAAGCAAGCTCACTGTTTGCGATCACCAATTCAGCGGCTCGTTTTTCTTTTTCATTGTTTTGAAAGGCCAGTTCTTTATTGGCAATACCCAATTCTTGCGCACGTTTTTCTTTTTCTTTATTTTGGAAAGCCAGTTCTTCGTTGGCAATCACCAACTCAGCGGCACGTTTTTCTTTTTCATCGTTTTGAAATGCCAATTCTTCGTTGGCAATCACCAATTCGGCCGCACGTTTTTCTTTTACTTCATTTTGAAAGGCCAACTCTTCATTGGCAATCACCAATTCAGCAGCCCTTTTTTCTTTTTCATCGTTTTGGAAGGCCAATTCTTTGTTGGCTATAACCAATTCTTCTGCACGTTTTCCCTTCTCATCATTTTGGAAGGCCAATTCTTTGTTTGCAATAATCAGCTCATCTGCCCGTTTTCCTTTTTCATCATTTTGAAACGCGAGTTCTTCATTTGCTATCGCCAGCTCATCAGCCCGTTTTTCTTTCTCTTCATTTTGAAAAGCCAGTTCTTTGTTGGCAATCACCAGCTCATCAGCCCGTTTTCCTTTCTCGTCGTTTTGAAAAGCCAATTCTTCGTTGGCAATTCCTAGTTCTTGAGCACGTTTTTCTTTTTCAACATTTTGAAATGCCAATTCTTCGTTGGCAATTACCAACTCATCAGCCCGTTTTCCTTTTTCATTGTTTTGAAAAGCCAATTCTTCGTTGGCAACGCCTAATTCTTGTGATCGTTTTTCTTTCTCCCCATTTTGAAACGCCAATTCTTTGTTCGCTTTTCTTAAATCTATGGCCCATTTTTGAGCGGTAACATCTCGCGCAGCGGCAAAAACGCCTATAACATTCCCTGCATCATCTTTATAAATGGAAGCATTGTAAGAAACATCGGTTAAATTTCCATTTTTATGCTTGATGGTAAGCGGATAATCGACCACAAACCCTTTTTTAAATACCTGAAGATAGCCTTCCTGGGCTTTTATTGGGTCTGTAAAATAATCGGAGAAGTTGGTATTTATTAAGTTTTTTCTGGCAATACCCGTAACTTTTATGGAGGCTTCATTAACGTCAGTTATTTTTCCTTCCAAACTAATGGTAACAAATGGATCTAGACTGGCTTCAATTAAGCTTCTAGTGTATTGGGAGTTTTTTATTAGTTTTGATTCCATTTATGTTATTGTAGCTTTATAAAAGTGGGTAATTTTAATTTTGGTTGTTCGAACCTGAAGCATTGCTAATTTGGTTACCAATTTCTTCAATCGGACTTCTTCTTTTATCTTTCATTTGTTTAAAATGGGAAGGAGAGAGGCCGGTCACTTTTTTAAACTGATTGGACAAATGTGCCACACTGCTGTAGTTCATTTTCCAGGCAATTTCTGTAATGTTTAATTCACCATAATTAATTAATTCTTTGATGCGTTCAACTTTATGGACAATAATAAACTGCTCAATGGTGGTTCCTTGTACTTCTGAAAATAAATTTGCCAGATAAGTATAGTCATGATTTAATTTTTCACTTAAATAGTCTGAAAAATTTACTTTGATGGCTTCTTCCGAATAATGAACCATTTCAATAATTACATTTTTTATTTTTTCGATCAACATCGCTCTTTTATCATCCATCAATTCGAGCCCGGAGTTGAATAATTCAACCTTAAGTTTTTCTCGTTGCTCATCAGTAATATTTTCCATGATGTCAACTTCACCTAAATCAACCACGACAAAATGAAGTTTTAGCTTTCTTAAAGCGTCTTTTACAGCCATTTTACAACGGTTGCTTACCATATATTTGATATATAACTTCACAATTCTAATTTTTTTTTTCAAATGTACGTTAAACGAGGAAAAAAACGTCGTTTAATGTCGTTTATAACTAATAAATCATGAATTCTGATAGTTTTTAACTTGAAACTTTTATTGAATTAAAAAAAAATTATTTGTTTTTCATTTTTTTTTGGTTCACAAATGTTTGTAATATGCCAAAACAGGTAAATGTTTACCTGTTTTATTTTGGCTGCTCTTTGAAACAGCTCCAATTCTATTTTATTAAGTAAGAGACATTGGCGTTTATTTTTTCGGGATTTTCATTCAAATAAACGCCGTTATCTCTCTATTTTTACAATCAATCAAAAAGTTACAAAAAATCATCAAAATTGTAAATAATGCTTTGGGGCAGATTTTATGCTATGCCAAGACTTTATTCGTAAAGGAGTCTTAATGCATCACTAATCGTATTGAACTAATTAAATCTTAATTTAAATGCATCTCATAGGGGTTTCTAAGAAACATAATTTCAATACAGCTGCCAATCCTTTAAATTGTGCAGACTAATGTTTTTTGCCTTTTTTATTGCCGTTAGATTTATGGTTACCGTTATTTCCTTTTGATTTATAGTGTCCTTTTCCAGGATTGTTTCCAATACTTTTTTGCGGTGCGCCACGATATCCCTTAGCATATTTAACTTTATGTTGTTTGTATAAACCGTAAGGTGCATTTCCGCGATAATCGCTTAAAACAACTTTATAGCCATTGTACAAATCATAATTTCTATATTGTGTTGGAAGAGATTTTCTATGAACCCAAGAATTTCCTGAATAATAAATAAACCTGGATGTTTGAACATCATAATACGAATCTACATCCGGTAAATAATAATAACGAACGTCTGAATATCCTGAAGGACCCCATTGTGGAGGAGAACCTAAGTTTACTGTAATTTGTGCCTGCATTCCACCGGCAAAAAATAATCCTATTCCGAGTATTATATATTTTATTGCTTTCATCTTAGCTGTATTTTTAATTATTGTGCACTCAATTGAGTTTTACAAAGTTGCGCACTTTAAAACACAAATGTGTTACATAACTTTAGACAAAAATTGTATAATTCACACATTTTTTGTTGCGTCGTTTATTTGTTTAATGGTGTAGTTGTTGATTTGTTTAGGAATAACTGCCAACTGTGACTGAATACTGAAAACTTTTTTGGATTGTTGAATTGTTTAGGAATAACTGCGACTGAATACTGAAAACTTTTTTGGATTGTTGAATTGTTTAGGAATAACTGCCAATTGCGACTGAATACTGAAAACTTTTTTGGATTGTAGAATTGTTTAGGAATAACTGCGACTGAATACTGAAAACTTTTTTGGATTGTTGAATTGTTTAGTTGTTGATTTGTTTATTGTTTAATACGTACACTTTGAACTTTCAACTTTAAGCTTTCAACTTTAATCTTTGATATTTTCAACTTTCAGCTTTGAGCTTTGAACTTTGAGCTTTCAGCTTTTTTTTAAGGGGCTTTATCTGCCATAACAGCTCCAAACCAATCACATATTTCAATGTTTTTGGTGGTTTTACCGTTTACAACTTTAAAAACAAGCAATGAATGGTCTTTGCATTCAACGGTCAATCCGCAAGGAACGGCATGGGTATAACCGCCATTAGCGATTGCTGATTTATTGTTGGCATCGGTTGAAATTTCCTGAACCGTATATGCAAATGCAATATAATTTCCCGCAGGAATCTTTTTAAATTTAAACGGTTTTTGATTTTCCTTAATGTCCAAAGAATATATTTTGCTGGTTTCTTTGTTTTTTAGATACACATTCATCGCCGGAATATATTCTGACGGATAACATACGGTTCCTTTTACGGTTCCGCTGGTGCTGCTGCAACTTGTCAATAAAATTGATGATAAAAACAAAAGGATAAATAGATTTTTCATAGTAGGGATTTTAAGATTATTGGTTTTTTATGTTGCCACTGCTTTAATAAGGTCCTGATTTTTTTGCTAAATTATATCAAAAAAAGTGAATTAGCTTTAATTATTTTATATAAAATTGATAAAATTTATTTTGATACAGTGAAATTTCTCAATTAAATTTTTACTCATAATTTAATATCAAAACTGATGGATATTAGTTTTTATAGAAGCATTAAATGACCATGCTCATTGTTACTTAATTTTATAAACGCCAACTTTAGGGTAATAATATGATTTTAATTTATTAAGTATGATAGCTGTCAAAAAACATGGCGTTATTTTGGAGAAAACAGACCACCTTTTCGAAAATGAAGGTGTTTTTAATCCGGGAATTTATCAGGACGGAAATACGGTTCATATGTTTTATCGTGCCGTACGCCAGGGAAATTTTTCAAGTGTTGGCTATTGCAGGTTAAATGGCCCCTTAACTGTTGTGGAAAGGGCAAAAGAACCCATTTTTTATAAAGAAAAAAGTTATGAATTTCAAGGTGTTGAAGATCCGAGAATCACAAAAATTGAAGATACTTTTTATATGTCTTATGCGGCCTATGACGGCATAAACGTATTTGGCGCTTATGCCACTTCAAAAAATTTAAAACATTTTGAAAGACAGGGTGTTGTGACGCCAAAATTTACTTTTGAGGAATATGCAGGACTTATAGAAAAAAACCAGGGTAAAATTAGTGATGAGCACTTTACGTTTTTCAATCTTTTTATGCGCTTTAAATTAGGAGATTTAATGAAAGACAAAATTTATGTGTGGGATAAAAATCTGGTCTTTTTTCCAAAAAAAATAAATGGAAAATTAGCCGCTTTGCACCGGCTTTATCCTTCCATTCAAATGCTGTATTTTAACGATCCGGCTGAACTGACTATTGAGTTTTGGGAGGATTATGTCTCAAATTTGTACAAATATGTTATTTTATTTCCGAAGGGAACACACCAAAGCAGCCACATTGGCGCCGGTTGTCCGCCCATTGAAACTGAAGAAGGCTGGTTGATGATTTATCATTCGGCCGAATACACGCCAAGTGGCTTAGTTTATAATGCCAATGCAGCTTTGATTGATCTTGAAAACCCTAAAAAATTATTAGGCCGGCTTAAAGAACCGTTGTTTTCGCCAACAGAAATTTGGGAAAAAGAAGGCTATGTTAATAATGTGGTTTTCCCTACAGGAACAGCAATTTTTAACGAAGATCTCTATATTTATTATGGCGCGGCTGACAGTAGGGTGGCGGTGGCTTCGGTGAATATGAACGCGTTGTTGCAGCAACTTAAAAAAAACTAAAGGAAATATAAATTCTTAAAAAATTGAAAAAATGGAAACAAGTAAAAATGGCTATATCAGAGAATTACGAGATGCAAACAACAACCTGTTAAAAGAGGTAAAAGTGAAAGGTTCCTTATATAGATACAATTCAAAATTCAAGACCTATAACAATGTTATTGGAAATGAACTATTGCATGAATCAAGTCTTGAAATAGCCGATGTAAAAATTGTTTAGTGCGGGTTTATTGCTTTTTTTAAATTATTTGAAGTGTTGCTTTCAATTTTTTTAGCTTGGGTTGCAGTATGCCAATTAACGTTGAGCGGTTTATCAGGTGCTTTCAAAATGTTCCTTTTGCCAATAAATTGAAGTTGTACCCCACTGATTTTAATCAGTTTAAAAAAATCATTAAGTTGATAATACTCATTGTGGTTGTTATATTTTAACTGCAAATTTGAGACAATTGAATTAAACAGACCATTATGACACAAATTACCAAACATGGCATTATTTTAGAAAAAACGGACAACCATTTTGAGAATTTTGGTGTGTTAAATCCAGCTATATATCAGGAAGGCAAAACGGTGCATATGTTTTATAGGGCCATACGAGATGATTATTTTTCCAGTATTGGCCATTGTGTTTTGGATGGGCCGTTAAAGGTTATTAAACGGGCCAAAGAACCTGTGTTTTTTCCTAAGGAAAGTTATGAGTTTAAAGGCGTTGAAGATCCGAGAATCACAAAAATTGAAGATATTTTTTATTTGTCGTACGCAGCTTGCGACGGCATTAATGTTTTTGGCGCTTTTGCAACTTCAAAAGATTTAATCAATTGGGAGCGCCAAGGAATTATAACTCCAAAACTTAGTTTTGATGAGTTTGCGAAACTTATTCTGCCCATATGCAGGAAAATCAGTATAGGGCACCGCATTTTTTATATGTATTTTGTGCGGTACAGACTTAAAAATTTATTAAAAAAGGAAGCGTATGTGTGGGATAAAAACGTGGTGTTTTTTCCAAGGAAAATTAACGGAAAATATGCGTTTTTACACAGATTGTTTCCCTCAATTCAAATAGCGTATTTTAATGATTCTTCAGAATTGACCAAAGAATTTTGGAAAGATTATGTCTCAAAATTGCACAAGCATATTGTAATGGTGCCTCATTACCAACACGAAGACAGTAGGATTGGCGCAGGCTGCCCGCCAATTGAAACAGAATATGGATGGTTGCTTATTTACTATTCGGCCCAAAATACTTCTTGCGGACTTGTTTATCATGTATGCGCCGCATTGTTTGATTTAGAAGATCCTTCTAAATTGATTGCCCGACTTAAAAAGCCGTTATTTTCGCCTACAGAACCTTATGAATTGAAAGGTTACATGGCCAATATGATATATCCAACGGGTTCTGCCATTTTTGATGGAGAACTTTATATGTATTATGGCACAGCAAACAACAGTATTGCTGTAGCATCTGTAAACATGAAAGATCTTTTGGACAAATTATTGTCAATAAAAACGGAAATCCCAACAGCAACGAAAATAAATATTAAAATTTAAATCAATTATTTCTCATTTTTTTTTATCTATTCGATTCAAAATTCACGCACTGTAAAATTTTGCATAAAGCATGTTAGTGAGTTTTAAAATTAAATGGCTGTTTTAATTGAATGTGAATTTTGATATACATTTTATTAAATCAAAAGAAGCCAAATTAAAACGGCACATAATTTTTATTACAGGTATTGATTTATATCAGTTTCAATAATCGATAAAGTTGACAATGCTCATTGCCCTTATCAGGTTAAAACCTCAAATTTATAGTCTATAAGAAAAATTATTAAAGGAAAACAGTATGGTATCTGTTACAAAACATGGCATTATTTTAGACAAAACAAAAAACGTTTTTGAAAATTTGGGCGTGCTCAATCCAGGGATTTATCAGGAAGGAAATACCGTGCATATGCTATACCGTGCAGCCAGGGAAGGAAATTTTTCCAGTGTGGGCTATTGTAAACTTGAAGGACCTTTAAAAGTCATTGAACGTTATAATGAACCGGTATTTTATCCTAAGGAAAGTTATGAATTTCAAGGTATCGAAGACCCACGAATCGTTAAAATAGAGGATACCTTTTATATGACTTATGCAGCTTTTGACGGGGTCAATGTTTTTGGGGCTTTCGCCACCTCCAAAAATTTAATTAAATGGGAACGTGGAGGTGTTATTACGCCAAAACTCACCTTTGATGAATTTGCGCATCTTATTGAGCCCACCACCGAAAAAATAAGCAAAGAACACTTTTTGTTTTACAACCTGTTTATGCTTTACAGGCTTAAAGACATCATGAAAAGCGAGGTGTATGTATGGGATAAAAATTTGGTGTTTTTTCCTAAAAAATTTAACGGGAAATTTGCCCTATTGCACCGATTTCAGCCATCCATACAATTGGTATATTATAAAAATTCATCTGAATTAACCACTGAATTTTGGAAAAAATACATCAAACATTTGAATAAACACATTGTTTTATCGCCTAAATACCTCCACGCAAACAGCCATATTGGCCCTGGTTGCCCGCCCATTGAAACAAAATTCGGATGGCTGCTTATTTACCATTCGGCGCAATATGCACCAAAAGGCTATATGTATCATGCAAGTGCAGCCTTATTGGATATAGAAAATCCGAAGAAGGTATTGGGAAGGCTTAGAAAACCATTATTTTCACCAACAGAACCTTGGGAAAAGGAAGGTTATGTAAGCAATATTGTTTTCCCAACCGGAACAGCCCTTTTTGGGGAAGAACTTTATATATATTATGGTACGGCCGACAGCAGGGTTGCTGTGGCTTCCCTTAATATTAACGAACTATTACGCGAACTTAAAAATAGCAAGCCATGAAAAATCCGCCTTCGAAATCTAAAATAGTGTTTGTTTCTTCTTTTCCGCCAACGCAATGTGGTATTGCAACCTTTACGGAAGATCTAACCAATGCAATTACCCATGTTTTTGGCGAATCTTTGGTTTGTGAAATTTGTGATTTAACCGATAAACCCAAAAGCGCTAAAAATATTGCTTATACTTTAAATCCAAAAATAAAAGAAGATTATATAAGAGTGGCCCAGGAAATCAACAAAGACAATGCGGTTAAGCTGGTTCATGTTCAACATGAATTTGGCTTGTTTGGCGGAGAATATGGAAATTATTTGTCAGCATTTTTAGCAGAAATTAAAAAACCGATTGCTTTTACTTTTCATAGTGTAATTCCAAATCCGGACTCCGAATTAAAATTATTTTTGCAACATTTGGTTTCATTCGCGACTACTGTTTTTGTGATGACCAAACAGTCTCAAAAAATTTTAATGGAAAATTATGAAATCAAAGAAGAAATAATTGAATTTATGCCGCACGGTACCCACTTGGTGAAATATGAAAATCCTGATGATTTAAAGGAAAAATTTAATTTTGAAAACCGAACAATACTGTCAACTTTTGGCTTATTGGGCGAAGGAAAAAGCATTGAAACGGCATTAAAAGCATTGCCTGAAATTATTGAACACACACCAAATATTTTATACCTGGTTATTGGAAAAACGCATCCAAATAATATCATCAATAATATCGACAGTTATCGCAATTATTTAGAAACTTTGGTAAATGATTTGGGTTTGCAAAATCATGTGCTATTTATTGACCGATATTTAGAACTTCATGAGCTGTTGGATTATTTATTGGCAACCGAAATTTATTTGTTTACCTCAAAAGATCCAAATCAGGCTGTAAGCGGCACTTTTTCATATGCTATGAGTTGCGCTTGCCCTATTATTGCTACTTCAATACCGCATACCCGAGAAGTGTTGACTTCCGATATCGGATTGATTTATGAGATTGGCAACTCGGAACAACTTGCAAAAGCCACCATACAATTGCTTTCAAACAGCGATTTGCGTGAATCGATGGCATTCAGGGCTTTTCAAAAAACACGGGAATCTTCTTGGGAAAACACCGCCATAAAACATGTGCATATTTATGGTAAAAGGGTGAATCAGCTTATGGAAATTGATTACGACTATCCTGCAATTAAATTGGACCATCTTAAAAAAATGACCACGCCATTAGGCATCATTCAATTCAGTAAAATAAGCATCCCGGATATTTCTTCAGGATATACCTTAGATGACAATGCAAGAGCATTAATTGCTATGGGTATGCATTATAAATTGTTTAGGGAAAAAGATGATTTAAATTATATCAATATTTATTTGAATTTTATAAAACTTTGCCAAAAACCAAACGGAACTTTCATAAATTATGTTGATAAAAACGGGAATGAACATTTAAAGAATTCCTATATGCATATTGAAGATTCCAATGCACGAGCTATTTGGGCGCTGGGAACCGTAATTTCTTTAAAAGAATATTTACCAAAGGCAACAGTTGAAAGTGCTTTCGATTGTTTGGTAAAATGCTTGCCTTGGGCCGCCAACATCCAATCTCCAAGATCCATTGGCTTTGCCATTAAAGGATTGTATTTGTATCATTCCGTTACTCATGACATTAGGGCGGTTTCCATCATTAAAAAACTTGGAAAAAATTTGTTGGCAGAATATTATATAAATGCCACCGAAGATTGGGATTGGTTTGAAGACAGGCTTACCTATGCCAACAGTATTTTGCCTGAAGCCATGCTTTATTCTTATAGAATAACTGCAGAGCCAACATTTAAGAAAGTTGCCCTAAAATCTTTTGATTTTTTATTGGATAAAATGTTTGTTAATGGCCATTTTAAGGTGATTTCAAATAATGGATGGTATCAAAAAAACGCAGAACCGCAACAATATGGTGAACAGCCAATAGATGTTGCCTGCACTATTCAAACCTTGGATATTTTTTACAAAACATTTGGAATGCAAAAATATAAAAATATGATGAAAGTGGCTTTTAGTTGGTTTTTAGGAAGAAATCATTTAAAGCAAACGATGTACAATCCTATTACCGGAGGCTGCTATGATGGTTTGGAAAAGGAAAATGTAAACTTAAATCAGGGTGCAGAATCTACGATATGTTATCTTATTGCACGTTTAATTATGGAAAGCAATCGATCTTCTAAACATCCGCAATTTATCAGAAAAAGAATCATTAAACCGAAACAAGTTTCAGCATTCGGCATTAATGTCAAACCCTTTTAAATAATTGGCGATTAAAGGCGTTTTATGATTTGTGACAATGCCAAAGACGCAAATCCAAATAAAATCACCAAACCAAACTTATCTGCAGTTAATGGGATTAGGTAAAGTGCTTTTGCTATTGGCGGAATAAAATAGGCGGCTGCCGTAATAAAGAGGCTCAATGCAATAGCGTACCAAATAAAAGGATTTAAAGTGACTTCATTTTTAAAGAATGACAAATGGCGTTTCGGCATATTAAACACATTGAGCAATTGCGCAAAAACCAGGGTAAAGAAAGCCATATTGTTAATTTCATTTGGAGTCGATTTCAATACAAAATGAGCATAAGCTGTGATGCCAAGAACGCCGGCTGTAATACACAATCCATAAATAATGGTGGCTTTCCATAATTTTAAGGTCATGATGGGTTCGTCGGGTTTTCTTGGCGGTTTGTCCATAATGTCAATTTCTCCTTTACCGAGCCCTAATGCCAGTGCCGGGAAAATATCGGTGATAAGATTCAGAAATAATATTTGCAGTGGTAAAAGGGGTGAAGGTAATGCCAGCAAAGCGGCAACGCCCACTGAAATTATTTCGGCTAAATTGCTTGATAAAAGATATACCACAAACTGACGAATATTCTCAAAAATGGCCCGGCCTTGTTTGATGGCCAATTCAATGGAAGTGAATTTATCATCTTTAAGAATCACATCGGCAGTTTCTCTGGCAGCTTCAGTTCCTCTAATTCCCATTGCTATGCCAATATCTGCTTTTTTAAGCGCAGGTACATCATTTATGCCGTCGCCAAGCATTCCCACAATATTGTTATTTTGTTGAAAAAGGGCAATCAAATCCAATTTTTGTTTTGGCGTTACCCTTGCAAAAACAACGGCGTTAAGCAGTTTGTATTTGTCGGTTTCATTCAAATTTTCCATATCAGGAATATCCTTTCCCGCCACAACTTTGTCAATGGGCGCATCGAGACCTAACAAACCAATTTCCTGCGCTATTTTTTTTGCGGTTCCCGGATGGTCGCCCGTCATCATGACCACACTAATTCCTGCACTTTTATACGTGGCAATCGTTTCTTTAACATCTTCTCTTGCCGGATCAATAAAACCAACCAATCCTATAAAAGTGAGTTGTTGCAGCATGTTTTCATATTCGGGAATTGTTTTTGATTCTTTATAGGCAAAAGCCAAAACCCGTAATCCTTGAATGGCCAAATTGTCAACTTTCTGAATCCACGCTGCCTTGTTTTTGAAGTTTTCTGTTTTGCTGTTTTTGAGCATGGTATCGCAGCATTTAACAATACTTTCAAAAGCGCCTTTTGCGTAAATATTAAAGGTGTTTTGATGCTGGTTTACGGTTGCCATCATTTTACGATCTGCATCAAAAGCCACTTCCATTTTTTCCGGATTATTTTTTTTTTACAGCAGCAGGGTCGTAGCCGGCATCAAAAGCAAATTCAGTCAAAGCCAAATCCATAGAATCACCGTGTTTGTCTGTGGCAGTATAAATGGCGTCATTGCAAAGTATGGCGGCCATCATCATTTTATCAAAAGCGAAGGAATTTAATTCATTAATATTTTTAGGATTTACGTTTTCAAAAGAAGCATTTTCAAAAACCAGCGTATGCACTTTCATTTGATCTTCGGTAAGTGTTCCTGTTTTATCGGTGCAAATAATGTTTGTGGCACCCAGCGTATGAACGGCCTCTAATTTTTTAATGATGACTTGTTTTCTTGATAATTTAAGCATTCCTTGCGCCAATGCAAGAGTCGCCACAATAGGCAATCCTTCAGGAATCGAAGCAACCGCCAGCGCAATACCGGTTTCTATCATTAATATTAAATTTGCACCTCTGGCATAACCCGTAATCACAATCAAAACCGTCAGTGAAAGCGTTAGCCAGATTAACCATTTGCTTAAATCGTATAATTTTTTTTCAAGCGGCGTTATCTCGGCGTCAACTTCTGTACCCAATTGTTGAATTTTCCCTAATTCCGTATCGCTTCCTGTTGCAGTAACAATGGCTTTTGCAGTTCCACGGGTGACCAATGTTCCTTTAAATACCATATTGTTTTGCTCCACAATAGGCGTTTCGACTGGTAAATTGACGATTTTTTTTTCTATGTGGGCGCTTTCTCCAGTTAAAGCAGCTTCTTTTGTTGTTAAATTTTCCTCATTAATTAATCTGGCATCGGCCGAGACAACATCGCCGGCTGCTAAAATGATGATGTCTCCAGGAACTAAAAAAGAAGCTTTTATGCGAAATAATTTGCCGCCTCGTAAAACATTGGTTGCAGTTTGTCCCATTTTCCGCAATGTTTCCAGTGAATGCAAAGCCTGCAATTCCATAAAAAAACCGATGAAAACGGTTATTAGGATGACTATGAGAATGGCAATTCCTTCGGCCCAGTCTTTAAAAATAAATGCCAATATTGCGGCTCCGGTTAAAATATAGATGATGGCATTAAAAAATTGTTCAACAAATATGCGCCATTTTGTTTTTGGTTTTTTTAAGGGTATTTCATTTTTCCCGAATTGCTTTAAGCGTTCTTTAACCTGTGTTTTTTCCAAACCAATT
>JAUSOJ010000164.1 GCA_030656195.1 Lutibacter sp. | reverse complement strand
TAATTTCCTCAAAACTTAAAGTAACGGCATATTTTATAGCATTTTTCATAGTTGAGTTGGTTGGTTAAATTAGCGATAATAAAGATACATATTAATATTTAAATTATTGTAATATTGGTAACCTTAATGAATGTAAATTACAATTTTACAGTTGGTTAAAAAAATAAAACTTTAAAAGCTAGTCCAATACTGGAAGTTTAAAATCACTCAAAACACTTGGCAGTTGCATTGCTGCTTCAATTTCTTCCGATTTTCTTGGAGCTAAAACAGATAAATTCACCGGTCCGTTTTTGGTGACTAAAATATCATCTTCAATGCGCACCCCAATTCCCCACCATTTTTCATCACAAGGGCTTCCTATTGGAATATAAATTCCGGGTTCCATGGTAACCACCATATTTTCTTCAAATTTCTCGTAATTTCCGGGGTCGTGCACATCCAGGCCGATATGATGTGAAGTTCCGTGAGGAAAATAATTGTGTTTGCTGTTTTCGTTGGCAATAATGCCCAACTCGGCAAGTCCCTTGTTGATAATTTTTCTTGCAATATGATTGGGCTCTTGCATATCAACGCCAATTTTGTAGGCTGCGATGCCTGCTTCCTGAGCTTCATAAACCAAATCGTAAATTAATTTTTGTTCGGTGGAGAATTTTCCGTTTGTGGGAATTGTGCGTGTAACATCGGCGGTATATCCGCGATATTCGGCACCTAAATCCATTAAAATCAAATTGTTGTCGCCTACATTTGTTTTGTTATTTTCAATATAATGCAAAATACAGCCATTATTTCCGGCACCAACAATGGACGGGTAGCCTTCAAATTCGGCACCATATTTTTTATAGACAAATTCGTGAACGCCTTGCGCTTCGGTTTCAGACATATTTGGATGCATCGCTTTCATCATCTCCAATTGCCCGATTGCTGAAATTTCTATTGCTTTTTTTAACAAAACCAACTCTTCTTTGGTTTTAATTTCCCTTAAATTGGTCATTAATTTTTGCAGGGTTTTGGTGTCAATTCTTTTTTTGGTTTCATTGTACAATTTGTCGTTTGTGGGATTGTTTAAATGAATTAAATCAAAAGAAACTTTTTCTTTAAAAACCTTGATTAAATCATATAAATCGGCACTTTCATCGGTATCTCTCACATCATTTTTAAAGTTTTCGAACAAAATTTTATCGAATTTGGAAAAATTGAGTTCAAAACTTTTAAATTCACCGCCATTGTAAGCAACCCTAAATCCAAGTTCATCCTGCGCTCCTGCAACGCCCAAACGTTTACCGTTCCACATTTCAGCGTGTTCATTGCGTTCCTGGACAAAAATCACTTCGTTAAAAGTCTTGTTTCCAATGGTTTGATTTTCTTTAAAAATAAAAACCAATGCATTTGGTTCTCTATAACCCGTTAAATAATAAAAGTTGGGATCTTGATGATACACAAAATCAACATCATTTGCCCTGTTTCTTACCGGATTTGCAAAAACCACGGCAACGCTGTTTTTAGGCAGTTTTGCACGAAGCTGCGCTCGCCTCTCGGTATGAAATTCTTTTTTTAAAAAATCTTGGGGCTTATCGTTTTGTTGGGCAAAGCCAGTTGAAAAAATGAAAAGAAATAAAAGTGATTTTAGGCTGAAGAATTTCATGAGTTGATGTTGTTGTTTAACAAATCCAAATATAAAATAAATAGTAAACATTTTAAAGTTATATGTTGAAATGTTATATGTTGAGTTGTTATATGTTAAATGTTGAGATGTTATTTGTTAAAAGTTAGATATTAAATATTAAAAGTTGAAATGTTATATGTTAAATGTTGAGATGTTATATGTTATATGTTATATGTTAAAAGTTAAATATTAAATATTAAAAGTTGAAATGTTGAGATGTTATTTGTTATAAGTTAAACTTTAAATACACGAAGTTAAAATGTTAATTTTAAATTATTCATTATTAATTCAATGCGCATATTCTATGATATAAACCAAGTGGAAATCATAAAAAAAATAATTCAATGCAAATTTGTTTTAACCGCAAGGAATGCAAAGAAATAACGCAAATTTCGCAAAGAAAATTCGACATTTTAAAATTCTAAAATCATAAATCATTTGCGTTAGGGGTTGCCCTTCGACTCCGCTCAGGGTAAACACATTCTTTTGACTGTTTTTCATCGCTAAAAAGATTACAGCGAAAAACCCGACCCGCCAACTGGCGGGGAACGCCAAAATAATTATTAGTATTAAATTAATGGATTCAGCAAAAAAAATAAGCAATTAAAGATTTTATCTTAAAAAGGTAATTTAATACCAATGCCATTCTTGAATAATTTGTATTTTAGCGATACAAAATAATATTAAATGAAAAATACAGCTTTAACTCATATTCACGAGTCTTTAGGCGCTAAAATGGTGCCGTTTGCAGGCTATATGATGCCTGTACAATATGAAGGAATTAATATTGAACACGAAACTGTTAGAAATAGCGTGGGTGTTTTTGATGTTTCGCATATGGGAGAATTTCACTTAAAAGGGAAAAATGCGTTGGCGCTGATTCAAAAAGTGACTTCAAACGATGCTTCTGTTTTGGTTGACGGGAAAATTCAATACAGCTGTTTGCCCAATAATGACGGCGGAATTGTGGATGATTTATTGGTTTACAGAATTACGGAAGATCATTATTTTTTGGTGGTGAATGCTTCAAATATTGAAAAAGACTGGAATTGGATTTCTTCACACAACGATTTGGGCGTTGAAATGACCAATGTTTCTGATGAATTGTCATTATTGGCCGTTCAAGGTCCGAAAGCCTCACAAGCACTGCAATCTTTGACTGCTATTGATTTATCGGCGATGGAATATTACACGGTTAAAATCGGCACTTTTGCCGGAATTGAAAATGTAATTGTTTCTGCCACAGGTTATACAGGATCGGGCGGATTTGAAATTTACTTTGAAAATAAAGATGCGGAGCACATTTGGAACGCCATTTTTAAAGCCGGTGAACAATTCGGAATTAAACCGATTGGTTTGGCTGCACGCGATACGTTGCGTTTGGAAATGGGATTCTGTTTGTACGGAAACGACATAAATGACACCACTTCGCCTATTGAAGCAGGTTTGGGCTGGATTACTAAATTCACCAAAGATTTCACCAATTCAGCAGCGTTGAAAAAACAAAAAGAAGAAGGTGTTTCAAAAAAATTGGTTGCTTTTGAGGTTGTAGAAAAAGCAGTTCCGCGCCACGATTATGAAATAGTGAACGAAGCTGGCGAAAATATTGGTGTTGTAACATCAGGAACTATGAGCCCGTCACTTAAAAAAGGCATTGGAATGGGTTATGTGAAAACAGCTTACGCCAAGCTTGGCACAGAAATTTTTATTCAAATAAGAAATAAAGCAATTCCTGCCGTAGTGGTAAAATTGCCATTTTATAAAGGTTAAAAATTTTCGGGAATTTTTCCCTGAACGCCTTCATAAAATTGATGAAAGAAGTTAAAGTCGTTTTCCATATTTTAAGTTAAATAATATGGTTCAGCGACTTTAACTTCTTTATTTTTAAAATCAAAA
>JAUSOJ010000160.1 GCA_030656195.1 Lutibacter sp. | reverse complement strand
GGGTTGATTTATTTTTTTGGGTTTTAGGGCAAATGTTTTTTTGTTTTCTCAATGATGTAAATGTACGCTTAATAATTCAAAAAGCAAATAAAATTCAATAAATTTTTACCATTTGTTATAAAAAACTTACCGTTTGTTTATAAAAAGCATCATTTCATTTGTAAACAAAGGGTTTTGTCCGATAAAATATTTATCTGTTTGTTGTAAAAAAATTACCATTTGTTTCAAAAAAACGACAAAAAAAGTGTCAAAAGGATTAAAAATCCTTTTTTTTGATGTCTGTTTTGGAGGTAAAAAAGCGTAAAAAATCCCAATTTATAGAAAAGGCCAATTAAAGTTGATTTTGGATAGGTGTTTAAATAGTCGTTCGTTGGCAAAAATTAGCAAAATACGATTTGGTATTCCTTCAAGTTAATGGCATTCAATGTGATGGAAGTAGAAATAGGTGTCGGATTATTAGAAGCAGGTTCGTTTTATGAGTGTATAAAGGCCAATTAATCTATAAATAATAGCAGCTATTCTTAAAATTTGCGAAAATTTTGAAAACAGACTTTATTTTTGAAATATTGATTGATGGCAATTGCTAAAATATTGTTTGAATATCATTCGTATAACAAATATTTAGCCCTAATTTTTTTAAATAATTCAATTTCGGGTTGCCAGGAAGCGTGAATTTTTTCGGCGGGCATTCCGTTTTTAATTTGGATTTCCAATTCGGTATTTCCTGCGTGTGCGGTGAATGTAGCGCCAAAAAACGGTTCTGTTTTGGGTGTTTTTGTATAGGCGTCAAGTATCCATGAAATAGTAACGCTACTTAATCGTTCCGTATTTTTTAAATCGACACCGTAACATATTTTACCCAAGTGTTTAGGCGATTTGGCACCTACATTGGATTGTGGGGTGTAACTAAACGCAGTTTTCGGAAAAAATGGGGCGCCATATTGTTGAAATTGGTTTTCAGTTCCCCTTCCGGCGTTGATGATGGTTCCTTCAAAAAATCCCAAACTCGGATATAAATTAATCGCCTTGTCGTTTGGCAGGTTTGGCGAAGGTTTAATAGGAAGGTGGTATTCGCTTTGGTGGGTATAGTTTTTCAAAGGAATTACCGTCAGATTACACAATGCTTTATTTTTTAACCAATGTTCCCCGTTAATCATTTGGGCATATTCTCCAATGGTCATCCCATAAACCAGCGGAACAGGATGCATTCCTAAAAAACTTTTATGTTCAATTTTTAAGGTTGGGCCGTCTATATAATGTCCATTCGGATTCGGCCGGTCTAATACAATGAGCGGAATGCCATTTTCGGCGCAGGCTTCCATCACATAATGCAGGGTAGATATATAGGTGTAAAATCGTACCCCAACATCCTGAATATCAAAAATAACCAGTTCTATTCCTTTAAGTTGTTCTGCAGTCGGTTTTTTGTTTTTTCCATATAAAGAAACAATGGGCAACCCCGTTTTTACATCAAATCCATCATTCACTGATTCACCGGCATCCACATCGCCCCTAAATCCGTGCTCCGGAGAAAATACTTTTGAAATATTTATTTTATGGGAAAGCAGGGAATCCACCAAATGCATAGCGCCGTTTTTTTTGAAAATAACGCTGGTCTGATTTGCTACAATAACAATATTTTTACCCGCCAGCAAAGACAAGTAGGCCGCTGTATTGTTTGCGCCAACCACAATTTTCTGCTGATGGATTTGTGCAATAGTTTCTGGCTCAGGTATAGGATTCAAGGCCTTATTTTTTGCCGAGCAGGAATTCAAACAAAAAAACATCAGAAAAACCGAGAAGAAATATGTATTTTTGAGCCGTATAGAAATCATAGATCAGTTGAATTACGAGTTATTTATTGCAAAACGCATTATTGCCGCAAAGCAATACAAAAGTAGCATTTCATCACCAATAATAAAAATAGCGATCATCGCAATTGCGATGGGCATGGTGATTATGATGGTTTCCGTAGCCACCGGCATCGGACTTCAGCAAAAGATTCGCGAAAAATTATCAGGCTTTAACGGCCATATACAAATCACGAATTTTGACGACAACAATTCGGAAATCACATTAAATCCGGTTTCAAAAAAACAGGATTTCTATCCGAAATTCACCAACATAGAAGGCGTTAAAAATGTGCAGGTGTTTGCCACCAAAGCGGGAATCATAAGAACCAAAACCGATTTTGAAGGCATTATTTTTAAAGGTGTGGCGCAGGAATACGACTGGACTTTTTTTAAAGAATACCTTATCAAAGGCAGGTTGCCCGATTTTTCTAAGGAAGTTGCCAATGAAGTGCTCATTTCCGAAGAAATTTCTAACAGGCTCAACATTCATTTGGGTGATGAATTTAACATTCTTTTTGTAAAAGATGATCCGGCAAAAGCACCTTGGATTCGTGTGGTGAACGTAGTTGGCATTTACAATTCGGGCTTTCAGGAGTTTGACGAAAATTTTGTAATCTCTGATATTCGGCATATTCAAAAAATGAATCGTTGGAATGATGATGAAGTAGGCGGATTTGAAGTGTTGCTGAACAATTTCGATGAGATTCAGCAAAAAAGTGATCAGGTGTATTTGCAAACAGCTTCTACGCTAAACAGCAAAAGTGTTATTGAAAAATACCCTTCCATCTTTGAATGGATCAGTTTGTTCGACAACAATATGTATTTGATCATCGCCATTATGATTTTGGTGGCCGGCATCAATATGATTACCGCTTTATTGGTGCTTATTTTAGAAAGAACACAAATGGTAGGCATTTTAAAAGCGCTTGGCGGGTCCAATTTTAGCATCAGAAAAATCTTTTTGTACAATGCGGCCTATCTGATCATAAAAGGATTGTTTTGGGGAAACCTTATTGGGCTCACGTTGTTATTTGTTCAAAAATATTTTAGTGTTTTAACCTTAGACCCTTCAACATACTACGTAAATACCGTCCCGGTCTATATCGATTTTGGATACATTGTGCTTCTAAATGTTGGAACATTGTTACTTTGCTTAACTATGCTAATTATCCCTTCCATCATCATCGCAAAAATAAGTCCGGCGAAATCCATTAAGTTTGAATAGGGCCGAACGTTAAGAAAACAGCTGGTAGCTGTTTTTAGAGATGGAGCCAGCCGGCGCGAGGGCCTTGAAAAGTAAAAAAATAAGGGAAAAATTTAAAAGTAAAACGGATCAAATTCCCCTCTTGAGAAGCCTGTCCCGTTTTTATATCAGGAGTGTTAGGGGTGTGAAAATTCAACATCCAAAATTCAACATCCAAAATTAAAATCCAACATACCAATAATCCAAAAATCGTATATTTGCATTCGAAAACTAAAAAAATGAACTACGCTAAAAACATATTGGAAACTATCGGAAACACCCCTATGGTTAAACTTAATAAAATCGTTAAAGAAATTGACGCTTTGGTATTGGCTAAGGTGGAAACCTTCAATCCGGGAAATTCGGTGAAGGACCGAATGGCCGTAAAAATGATTGAAGATGCCGAAAAACAAGGGGTGTTAAAGCCTGGAGGTACCATTATTGAAGGCACATCTGGAAATACAGGAATGGGATTGGCTTTGGTGGCCATTATTAAAGGTTATAAATTGATTTGTGTCATTAGCGATAAACAATCCAAAGAAAAAATGGATATTTTAAGGGCTGTGGGCGCTGTGGTGGTGGTGTGTCCAACGAATGTAGGACCCGATGATCCGCGATCTTATTATTCTGTTTCGAAACGTTTGGCTGAAGAAACCCCAAATTCTTGGTATGTAAACCAATACGACAATCCGTCGAATTCTATAGCGCATTATGAACAAACCGCACCCGAAATCTGGGAACAGACCGATGGTAAAATTACCCATTTTGTTACTGGCGTTGGCACAGGAGGCACCATTTCGGGCGTGGGAAAATATTTAAAAGAGAAAAATCCCGCGATTAAAATCTGGGGAATTGACACTTATGGCTCGGTTTTTAAAAAATACCATGAAACGGGTATTTTCGACGAGAATGAAATTTATCCATACATCACCGAAGGCATCGGAGAAGATATTTTGCCTAAAAATGTGGATTTCAGTCTTATAGACGGTTTTACCAAAGTGACCGATAAAGATGCGGCAGTATATACCCGTAAAATTGCCAAGGAAGAAGGGATCTTTGTGGGAAATTCAGCAGGCTCTGCAGTAAAAGGATTGTTGCAGCTGAAAGAACATTTCACCAAAGATGATGTGGTGGTGGTACTTTTTCACGACCATGGCAGTCGCTATGTGGCCAAAATATTTAACGATGACTGGATGCGGGAACGCGGTTTTCTGGATGATGAAAAAAAGCTGGCCATCGATTTAATCAGAGACCGGATAGATACGCCAATGATTACCGTAAAAACGGAAGAACTGGTTTCTCATGCCATTGAACGCATGCGTTTGAACGATATCTCTCAAATTCCTGTAACCGATGTGGACGGATTTGTGGGTTCTGTGGATGAAAGTGATTTGTTTCGTTTGTATTTCAACGACAAGGATATCGCCAGCAAACCCATTAAAGAAGTGATGCGTGCACCTTTTCCAATCGTAAAAAGCGATACCTCCATCGATCAGATTTCAAAACTCATCAATCGAGACAATGGCGCAGTGCTGGTAAATCTGGGTAATGATAAATTTCACATCATTACCAAACACGACGTGATCAGTGCGATTCAGTAAGCCGTTATTAAATATTAGCTGATAGGATAATCAATTTCCCTCTTCAGAAGCTTGTCCGTTTTTAGTAAGAAAGGGCTCGGGGTGTATAAAAAAATGAGCGGCATAAAAAAGTAACATAAACTGGTCAACACCAATCAGGAAGTTTATCAATTAAAAAATCATGGTTGATTTTAATTAATATGACCAAAATTATATCAGCAATTACAAAGTTTCATCAACCGTTAACTAAATAGGAATTACTTAAAAAAGTAAAAGATAAAAAGTAAAAAGTTCAAAGGAAAATTTTACATTTGAAAAGTCAAAATTTGAATTTACTTGAATTTAAAACTTTATCTTAAGCATCATATTAAAGTTAAAAGTCTGTAAGACAAATTTTAAGTTTTCAGGTTGCTGTATCGATTTTCAGTAATCACATGAACAAATTAAAGATCAAGCAGATACCTTTAAGATTGAAGTAAAAAAATACCAAATATCAGCTAGCAGAAACCAAGAAGAAATGAAAAAAATATTAGTTACCGGAGGTGCCGGATTTATAGGATCTCATTTGTGTGAACGATTGCTGAACGAAGGCAACGAAGTCATTTGTCTGGACAATTATTTTTCCAGCAACAAAAGCAACATTATTGGATTAACTGCCAATCCGTATTTTGAATTGGTAAGGCACGACATTACCCAGCCTTACTTTGCCGAAGTGGATGAAATATACAATTTAGCTTGTCCGGCAAGCCCTATTTATTATCAGCACGATCCCATAAAAACAATCCAAACTTCTGTGATGGGCGCCATCAATATGTTGGGTTTGGCAAAGCGATTGAACGCAAAAATTTTGCAGGCCAGCACCAGTGAAGTGTATGGTGATCCAATTCTGCATCCGCAAAAAGAAGTTAATTGGGGCAATGTAAATCCAATTGTATTGCGCTCTTTTTATGATGAACGACAACGTTGCGCAGAGACCTTATTTATGGATTACCACCATCAAAATAAAGTGGCCATTAAAATTATACGCATCTTTAACACCTACGGACCCAATATGAATGTGAACGACGGAAGGGTGGTGTCCAATTTTATTGTTCAGGCCTTAAAAGGAGAAAATATCACCATGTATGGTGATGGAATGCAAACACGATCCTTTCAATATGTGGATGATTTGGTGGAAGGCATGGTACGCATGATGAATTCCGATCCGCAATTTTTGGGCCCGGTAAACTTGGGAAATCCCAATGAGTTCAGCATGTTGGAGCTGGCAAAATCCATCATCGATTTAACAGGAAGTGACTCTAAAATTATTTTTATGCCTTTGCCAAAAGACGATCCAAAACAACGCCAGCCAAACATTGAACTTGCCAAAGAAAAGCTAAACGGATGGGAACCTAAGATTCAACTCAAAGAAGGGCTAGGGAAAACAATTGCCTATTTTGATGAAATTCTTAAGAAAAGGTAAAAGTCCGAAGACGGAAGACAGAAGACCGAAGCCTGCCTGCCAGCCTGCCTGCCTGCCTGCAGGACAGAAGGCCGAAGTCCGATTCCCATAGCTGTTGGTACCAAAGATAGATTTCATAAACACTTGCAGATAATTAAAATACGAACAATCAGAAACACCATAAAGCCACTAAAAAAATAAATAAATTAAAATAATTCGCCTTAATGTTATTTGTATGCTTTTAAAGTGTACTTTTGCACCCGATTTTAACCGATTTATAGATGGGCATCTGTAGATCATAATATTTACAGAAATGTCGACATTTAAAGAACTAGGGCTTAACAGCCAAATTTTACAAGCATTAACTGATTTAGGGTATGAGAACCCAACTGAAATTCAGAAAAAAGCAATCCCTCAAGTATTATCTTCCAAACAAGATTTAAAAGCATTTGCGCAAACAGGCACAGGAAAAACTGCAGCTTTCAGTTTGCCAATATTGGAACAAATTGACGCGAACAGCGGTGATACCCAAGCAATCATTTTATCGCCAACACGTGAATTGGCTTTGCAAATTGCCAATAACATCACCGATTTTTCAAAACATTTAAAAGGTGTTAAAACACTTGCCGTTTATGGTGGTGCCAGCATTGAAGATCAAGTACGAAAACTGAATAAAGGTGTTCAAATTATTGTTGGAACCCCGGGAAGAACGGTTGATTTAATCAACAGAAAACAATTAAAACTTTCAAATCTTAAATGGCTTATTTTAGATGAAGCAGATGAGATGCTGAATATGGGTTTTAAAGATGAGTTGGATAAAATTTTGGCCGTAACGCCAAAAGAAAAACAAACATTGCTGTTTTCTGCAACGTTTCCAAAAGAAGTGGAAGGCATTGCTAAAGCTTATTTGAAGAATCCGATTGAAATCAGCGCCGGAGAAAAAAACAAAGGAACTGACCAAGTATCACATCAATATTATGTGGTTTCAGAAAGAAACAGGTACAATGCCATCAAAAGAATTGCTGACGTAAATCCTGATATATATTGCATCATTTTTTGCAGAACCAGAAGAGAAACACAAGAAGTTGCCGATAAATTAATCAGCGACGGATACAATGTTGATGCGCTTCACGGCGATTTATCACAAGCACAACGCGACAGTGTGATGGAAAAATTCCGTAGCAAAACGTTGCAAATACTGGTGGCAACGGATGTTGCCGCAAGGGGATTGGATGTAACCGATTTAACACACGTAATCAACCACAAACTTCCGGACCAGATTGAATCTTACACGCACCGTAGCGGCAGAACTGGCCGTGCAGGGAAAGAAGGAATTTCAATCGCGATTGTTACCACAAGAGAAAAAAGCAAATTGCACCCAATTGAAAGATTGATCGGGAAAAAATTCATCAGCACGCCAATTCCTACAGGAAAAGAAATTTGTCAGAATCAATTGTTAAAATTGATTGATAAAGTGCAGGATATTAAAGTAAATGAAACTGAAATCAATGATTTTTTACCATCTATTTACGAGAAATTGAAAGATTTAGACCGTGAAGAATTGATAAAAAGATTTGTATCTATAGAATTCAATACCTTTTTAACGTATTACGAAAATGCGCCTGACTTAAATGACAGTGAGCAGATGAGAGGTGTTGACAGAAATTCTGACAGAGGAAGCAAAAGAAGAGACGATGAAAATATGACACGTTTCTTTATCAATATCGGTAAAAAAGACAAATTAAATCCTGCAAGATTGATTGGTTTGATTAACGACCAAAGAATTGCCAAAAATATTGAAATTGGACAAATTGAAATTTTAGACACTTTTTCTTTCTTTGAATTGGATAAAACCTATGAAAAAGAAACAATGAGCGCTTTTGAAGGAAATGATGTTGATTTTGAAGGAAGAAACGTAAATGTTGAAATTACCACCAAACAGCGAACCGGACAAGCAAGAAGCGGAGGCGGAAGCAGCAGCAGAGGAGGCGACAGAGACAGAGGTCCAAGAAAAAGAACCGGAGACAGCGACAGAGGCAATGACAGAAAAAGATCGGGTGACGGAGAAAGAAAACCTAAAACCGATTTTGGCGGATTTGGAAGAAAACGCCCGGGTGCTCCAGGAACAATCAGTAAAAGCACTTTTGGATCGGATCAAAATCCGAAAAGAAGAAAAAGAATATAATTAAAAAAGCCGCTCTAAGCGGCTTTTTTTATGTTCAATTGCGTGCTATACCCCAAGAATTTTTATTGAAATTGTTTGGCAATTTTCTCCGCTTTCCTTGATTCAGAATAATCGTAAAAACCTTCGCCCGATTTTATCCCCAATTTCCCTGCTTGTACCATATTTACCAAAAGCGGACAAGGTGCATACTTCGGATTTTTAAAGCCGTTGTACATTACTTCTAAAATAGACAAACAAACGTCTAACCCAATAAAATCTGCCAATTGTAACGGACCCATTGGGTGCGCCATTCCTAATTTCATCACCGTGTCAATTTCATATACGCCGGCAACGCCATTGTACAAAGTTTCTATGGCTTCATTAAGCATAGGCATTAAAATACGGTTGGCCACAAATCCGGGATAGTCATTGACTTCAACAGGCGTTTTTTGCAAAT
>JAUSOJ010000149.1 GCA_030656195.1 Lutibacter sp. | reverse complement strand
ACGTTCCATTAAACTCATGAAAATTAAGCACGCCGTAATCACCTCAGTTGACAGAGATGATTTAAAAGATGGCGGTTCCATTATCTGGGCAGAAACAATCAATGCCATCAGAAGAGCAAATCCTGAAACAACGCTTGAAACTTTAATTCCCGATTTTCAGGGAAACAAAACCAATATCGACAGAATTTTGGCAGTTGCACCGGAAGTTATTTCCCACAACTTAGAAACTGTAAGAAGATTGACAAGAGAAGTTAGAATTCAGGCAAAATATGACAGAAGTTTGGAGGTTTTACTTTATATGAAAGACCAAGGCCAACGCAGAACAAAATCGGGCATTATGCTTGGTTTGGGAGAAACGGAAGAAGAAGTGCTGGAAACCATGCAGGACTTAGCCAATGCCAAAGTGGATGTTTTAACCATTGGCCAATATTTACAGCCAAGCAAAAAACATTTACCGGTAATTGAATTTATAACGCCAGAACAATTTATGAAGTACAAAGAAATTGGAATGACAATGGGTTTTAAATATGTTGAAAGTGGCGCATTAGTCAGGTCTTCTTACAAAGCGCAGCGACATTTGGAATAAATGGCAGACAATTTATTTATCTGCCAAAAGTTTTTAAAGTTTTATGACAGTACTTTCTAATAATGGACTTTACACTTCAGCTTCTGAATGTTAAACGCTTAACTTTTAAATTTGCTTTTAACTATAAGCACAACTTTATTTTTAACTGTTTATTAACTAAAAAGTGCATTTTATGGCACAAACATTGCTATATATTATACGAAGCAAAGTTTTGTAACCTTTGTTATCATTCTTAGTAAGTTTGATTAGTATGAAAAAAGTGCCGTGAGGCACTTTTTTCTATTTAATCTAAATACTAAATTGTTAAATTCTTATTTAACCAATTTAGCTTCTTCCATTAAAATATCATAAACATAACCTTGTCCAAAATCTTTGTCCAAAACTACAACACCTTTAAAAGTAACAATATCGCCAATATTAACAGTTTCAGTAGTTGTAATGGTTAAATCATTTTTATTTTCAAACTGTGTTCCATCAACAATATGAACCCAATTTTTATCCATAATTCCGTTGTTCACTTTTACCACTTTTCCTTTCACAATAATTGATTTTGCAGAAAATGATTTTTTTGCTGCAAATAATTCTGCCAAAGAAGTTCCGTTTTTCGGTTTTTCAATTTTTACGTTGTTTTCAATGACAGCAGGTGCAGCAGTGTGTGTATGTTCAGCTTCTGCTGGTGCTTCTGCCTCTATTTCTGTCGTTCTAACGGTATTTGCGAAAACAATTTCATCAAAAGTCTTATTCAACTGCTTGCTTTCAAAATCCTTCATCACCATTCCGCCATCATAATAATAGGTATCGCCAACTGTTACTGGCATATTTGTAATTGCCATCCAATAATTTTGTCCGCTTTCGTCAACATTTAAATAGAGGTAATTGCCGCCGTCCAAAACTTCTTTTACCACAATTTTATGAATATCAGTTTTAGGGGCTGCCGCAGCGTTATTGACTTTTGAATAGTTTTCTTTATCCTTGCAACCAACCATTAATAGTATGCTAAAAAGCACTGTAAAAAATTTCATGTTATTTTTCATTTTTTTTGATTTAATTTCTGTAAAAGTAACAATTATTGCATAAATAATATATGATATTAATCACCATTTTATAAGTGGTAAATGATTGTTTATCAAATAGTTATTAGTTTTGCTAAAATGTTTATTCCCAAACCAATACCCACGGTTGGCGCTTAAAGGCGAAGGATGGCCGTTGGTTAATACAAAGTGCTTTTTATGATCAATTTTTTTACCTTTTTTTTTGGCATAATCACCCCATAATAAAAAAACCACGTTTTCTTTTTTTTCTGATATCATTGAAATAACAGCATCCGTAAGCTGTTCCCATCCTTTCTTTTGATGGGAGCCGGCATTTTTAGCCTTCACCGTTAAAGTGGCATTTAATAAAAGAACGCCTTGTTTGGCCCAACGTTCCAAATTTCCGCTTTCGGGATAGGGAATCGACAAATCGGACTCAATTTCCTTGAAAATATTTTTTAACGATGGCGGATGTTTTATGCCATCATTCACCGAAAAACACAATCCGTGCGCCTGCCCTTCTCCGTGATAAGGATCCTGGCCAATTATTACCACTTTTAAATCCTCAAAAGAACACAAATTAAACGCCTCAAAAATTTGATTAGATGCAGGAAAACAAGCATTTACAGCATATTCTTCCTCAACATATTTCATAAGCACTTCAAAATAAGGTTTTATAAACTCATCTTGCAATAACGGTTTCCAACTGTCACTAATATTTAAATGCATCAATTCATTTTTTGATTGAGCACAAAATTAATGAAAATTTTAAGATTCTATAATTTACAATAATAAATCGTAATCTTTTAAATATCAATATTTTATATAAAAAACCTTTAACCTATAACCTGTAACTTTTAATATTTAATATGTAACTTTTAACTTTAACCGTCTGCCTTTTATAGTTACTTTTGTAAAACTTTTGAAAAGTAAGGTAATCATATGAGCAGTATTTCAGAAAAAACATTAACAGATTTAGAATTTTTTACCGTTTTAAAAAAAGTTGGAGGCAATTGCATTTCCGATTTGGGAAAGGAAGCCACTTTAAAAATAAGACCCTTAAAATCGAAAGAAATACTGCTTCCTGAGTTGCTTCAGGTAAATGAATATTTATCTTCTCTTGAAAATGATAACCGAATTCCAAGTCACTATTTTGATGATATCCAAAAGGAAATTCACCTTTTAAAAATAGAAAACAGCTATCTGGAACCTGCTTCTTTTTTAAAAATTACCAACAACGCAAACACTATTTTTGAGCTGCTTAAATTTTTCAATAAATTTAAGTTGATTTATCCCACGCTTTTTAAATTTTCAGAAGAAATTGAAATCCAAAAAGAACTGATTGAAAACATAAAAGACATTATTACGCCGTTTGGAGAAGTTCATGACAATGCTTCAACCTTACTGAAACAACTTCGAAGCGAAATAAATGCCATCCGTTCTAAAATTGGCGCAAGTTTCAACAAAGCCTTAAATCTTTGTAACAGTGCCGGTTATTTAGATGAAATACGGGAATCTGTTGTTGAAAATCAGCGGGTTTTGGCAGTTCAGGCAATGCATCGAAAAAAAGTGAAAGGAAGTTTGTTGGGCACTTCAAAAACAGGAAGCATTGTATTTATTGCGCCCGAAACCACGCTTCAATTTGCGCGGGAATTGCAAAACTTGGCGTATGATGAACATCAGGAAATTGTCAGAATTCTAAAAGAACTGACCGATTCAACCAGAATATTTACGCCCGATTTAATTGAATATCAAAAATACCTTGTAAAACTCGACGTAATTGGCGCAAAAGCGAAATATGCAAAAACCGTTAACGCTTGTTTGCCAAAAATAACGTCAGAACGAAAAGTTTTTTTAAAAGATGCCTACCACCCTATTTTATTGCTGAATAATAAAGAGAAAGGGTTGGAAACATTTCCACAAACGCTGGAGTTAAACAAGCAACAGCAAATTATCGTAATCTCCGGACCAAATGCCGGCGGAAAAAGCATTACGCTAAAAACCATTGGTTTGCTGCAGGCCATGTTGCAAAGCGGTTTGTTAATTCCGGTGCATTTTCGCTCGGAAACCTGCTTTTTTGAAAATATACTAACCGATATTGGAGACAACCAATCCATTGAAAATCAGTTAAGCACATACAGTTATCGCTTAAAAAATATGCGCGACTTTCTGCGAAAATGCGATGATAAAACCTTGTTTTTAATCGATGAATTTGGAACAGGAAGCGATCCTGAACTGGGCGGCGCACTGGCCGAAATATTTTTGGAAGAATTTTACGAAAAAAAAGCCTTTGGGATTATTACCACGCATTACGCCAACTTAAAAGTTTTGGCAAGCGAATTGGAAAATGTGGTGAACGCCAATATGCAATTCGACGAAAAAACGCTGCAGCCTTTGTTTAAATTGTTTATCGGACAAGCAGGAAGCTCTTTTACTTTTGAAGTGGCACAAAAAAACGGCATTCCTTTTAGCCTGATCAACAAAGCAAAAAAACGCGTAAAAGTCGAAAAAGTCAGACTCGACAAGACCATTTCTAAACTGCAGCAAGAACGAAACATTTTGCAAAAAACCTCGGAAACGCTGGAATTAGAGAAATCGAAAGCCATCAAGCAATCTGATCATTTATCCGAAAAACAACAAAAAATTCAGGAGAAATTAGAAAACTTTCAGGAATTGTACGACAGCAACCAGAAAATGCTTGCTTACGGAAGAAAAATAAATGAGCTCATCAATAAATATTTTCAAACAAACAATAAAAAAGAATTGACCACCGAGTTTAACAATTGGCTCGCCAATGAAAAAGGGAAATTTTTAAAGAAAAATCCCGTAAAACCGGTTACAAAAACAGAAAAACTAAAAGTGAAGGTTGAAAACAAAAAGGTTGAAGAAAAACTAAAAATCACCGAAAAAGAAGTGATGGTTGAAGTTGTAAAAGTGAGGGAAATTCAACAAAAAGAAGCCGTTATCACCGCAAAACAAAAATCGGATTACGTTTATAAAGTGAATGACCGTGTGAAAATTATCGGTTCAAATTCAACCGGAACCATAGAAAAAATAGAAAAAAACAACGCTTTTATCAACTATGGTTTTTTCACCACCAAAACCACTTTGGGCAAACTTGAATTGGTGGAAACGGCTAAAAAAAGTAAATAGGTAAACGATTAAGTGAAATGTTATTTGTTATATGTTCATTTAACTATTAAGCAAACAATGAACGTTTAACATATAACAAATAACCTTGTATTTATTCACTTTCATAACGTTCCATTTCCCTGTCGTAAAAAGCAGTAGCTTCTTCCAATAAGCCCGAAACTATTTCGGCAAGTTCGTTTGCGTCATCGCCTTCCAAATCTTCAAACCATTCAATTTCGTCATCAACCAAATTGATCACAAATCTAGGAAACTCGGTATGCACCACAAAAATAGCATCCGAATAATCGGTATTGTCGCCCAATAAAAATTTAGGTAAGTTCATATTTCTCTCGTATTAATTTTTTTGACAAATAGTTAAATCTTAAAAACAGCATAATTGCCGAACTTGTTAAAGCGGTCAATAAGCCAATCCATATTCCAAAGGTACCTAAATCTGCAATGCTGCCAAAATAAATACATACCGGAAATCCAATAATCCAATAGGCAATAAATGTTAGTATTGACGGCACATTTACATCTTGCAATCCACGCAAAGCGCCTAAAATCACCGCTTGCAATCCATCCGACAATTGAAATATTCCGGCAATAATCAACAAACTTGATGCGATGCCAATAACTTCCAAATTGTCGGTAAACATCCAAGGCAAAATATCTTTTAAAACAATAAATCCAACAGTAAAAACTGACATGATAATCAATATCAATAAAAAATTTGAAAAGGCAATGCGCCGCAATTCCAAATAATTCCCCAGTCCTTTTTGATTGCCCACTCTGATGGTTGCCGCCGCGCCAATTCCCACCGCAATCATAAATGTGGTGGATGCCATTTTTATGGCAATTTGGTTTGCAGCCTGCGGATATGCGCCCAAAGTGCCTGCCAATAAAACCGATGCCGTAAACAAACCAACTTCAAAAAGCATTTGCAACGCGGTTGGTAAACCCAATTTTGTAATTTTTAAAAATATACTGCTTTTAAGTTCCCCAAATTTTAATCGGTTCATGTAAGTCGCAAATTTTTTCTTTTTCTTTAAAACCATGTATAAAAAAACCACCATCACAATTCTTGAAATCAAGGTTCCCAAAGCAGCCCCAACCAGTTCCAGTCTTG
Organism: Lutibacter sp.; assembly: GCA_030656195.1. Classification (GTDB taxonomy): domain Bacteria; phylum Bacteroidota; class Bacteroidia; order Flavobacteriales; family Flavobacteriaceae; genus Lutibacter. Next base: position 9,359 of record JAUSOJ010000149.1, on the reverse strand, counting down.
GGAAAATCCACAAACCATAAATCAACACAAAATTTAAAACCACATTTACAATATTGGTGATAATCGTGGCATACATAGAATATTTTGTTTCAGACAAACCGTCGGCAAACTGCTTAAATCCCTGAAAAATCATCAATGGAAGCATAGAAAGCGCCACAATTTCATAATATGGAATTGCCAACGCCACCACTTCTTCCGGCTGATCCAAATGGTACAATATTGGTTTTAGCAAAAACAGCATCACCACCATTGCAATTCCCAAAATTGTAGATAAAATTAAGCCATGCTGAAAAATTCCCCGGCCCTTTTCCACGTTGCCTTCACCGTCAGATTCTGCAATCAAAGGCGTAATGGCAAAAGAAAAACCAATACCAATAGATAGCGCAATAAAAACCAAACTGTTGCCAAGCGAAGTTGCCGCCAGCTCAACCGGGCCAAGCCTTCCCACCATAATGTCATCAATCAAACCAACCAATAAATGGCCCAAAGACCCCATCATAATTGGCGTGGCCAATTTCAGGTTTTTAGAAAACTCCGAGGTGTAGTTTTTAAGTTTCAAGTCAATTAATTTTAATGTGCGAAGATATAGAAATTAATTAGCAAAAATATTCGATTTACGTCCCGATAGCTATCGGGATTACGATTTTTCATTAAACATTATATTAAAAGTATATTTTACTTCTAACTTTTAATCTTGGATATTTAACTTTTTTGTGCATTCCCGCCAGCTGGCGGGCCGCGCTTTTCGTTCTATCTTTTTTTCCGTTGCACTTCAAAAAAGGATACCACTGCAATCGCTAATGCAAATTGAATTATCATTTTGGATTAACGTCCCGATAGCTCTCGGGATTACGATTTTTTTGATTTTATCTTTGCCACAATCTGTCCAATCTTTTAATATTTAATATTTAACTTTTAATATTTAACTTTTAACTTTTCAACCTTTAACTTTTCAACTATTTAAGCTAACTTTGATATCTTAAATCAAAAACAAGCATTATGACTAAAATAACGTTAAAAGGAAACCCAGTAAAGACCATTGGGAAATTACCGAAAGTTGGCAAAAAAGCACCAAAATTCACCTTAATAAAAAATGATCTATCAAAAGTGAAATTGGCCGATTTTAAAGGTTCAAAACTAATTTTAAATATTTCACCAAGTTTAGATACAGGAACTTGTGCAACTTCCATAAGAAAATTCAACAAGGAAGCAACCAAACTTGAAAACACAAAAGTGCTTTATATTTCAAGAGATTTGCCTTTTGCACAAGCACGTTTTTGCGGTGCTGAAGGTATTGAAAACGTAATTACGCTATCCGATTTTGCAAAAGGAAAATTTGGCAAAAAATATGGTCTAACAATCGCCGACGGACCAATGGCTGATTTACTGTCCAGAGCCATTGTAATAATTGACGAAAAAGGAATTGTGACTTATACAGAACAAGTTCCTGAAATTGTTGATGAACCAAATTACGAAGCAGCTTTAAAAGCGCTTTAAATATGCAAAAAGAAGGTGGTTTTTTTCTAAACCGAATAAAAGCAATAAAATACGCGGCTAAAGGTTTTTGGATTTTAATTACTTCTGAACACAGTATTATCGCCCAGGTCAGTATTGGTATTATAATGTCTGTCATTGGGTTTTTAATGCATCTTTCTGCTACCGAATGGATGTTCCAGATTATGGCAATCGGACTCATTTTGGTAGCAGAATCATTAAATACCGCCATTGAAAAAATGGCGGATTTTATTCATCCTGAATATCACAAACAAATTGGCCGCATAAAGGATATTTCAGCCGGGGCCGCATTTTTTGCCGCAATAATTGCCGTTATTATTGGTTTAATTATTTATGTACCCAAATTTATAGTGTAATTTAACCACAGTCGCATTAATTTTATATTTTTGTGAGATAATTAATTGAATGGCAAAGACAGATAAATCAACCGTCAAAAAACCGAGAAAGCCTCGTTTTCAAGGAATAAAATCATTTTTTGAAAATAGGCTCACGCAAACAATTTTAGGATTGTTTTTGATGCTTTTTGCAATTTTTTTGGCAGCTTCTTTCAGTTCTTATTTGGTAAACGGACCAGATGATCAAAGCCAACTTTCTAATTTTGCCGACAAAGAGGTAACCGTCAAAAATTTATTGGGGAAAATTGGCGCAAGCTTAAGTCACTCATTAATCTATAATGGCTTTGGTCTTGCCACTTTTTATTTGCCCATATTGTTGTTTTTTACCGGTTTATTGATCTTTTTTAAAGGCGGTTTAAAACGCATCAGAATATATTGGGTTTGGGGAATATTAGGGATGCTTTGGTTTTCAATAACTTTGGCGTTTTTATTGCCAAAAAAACCTATTCTTGGTGGTGTTGTGGGTTTTGAATTATACAATTACCTTCAGAATTTTTTAGGCAAAACCGGACTCCTTTTGTCACTGTTATTTTTATTGGTTTCCTATTTGGTCATCCGATTTAAACTCACGCCCGAATTGGTTAAAAGCAGTTTGAAAAAGAACATAGATGAAATTAAAATTGAAGTTGATCCTATAGAAAACACGGAACAAACAACCATTAAAGTTGAAGAAAAAAAGATTGATGAATTCAAATCTCCTCTTGAATTGTCTCTTGAACATTTAACGCCAATCTCAGCAGTACCGGGAAATTATGTTGATGAAAATTATGACCTTGAAGATGATACGGATTTTGTTCCAGAGCTAAAATCAGAATCAGAGGTTGCCATTGCCATCGAAAAAATTGTGGAAGAAAACCGCGTGGATGAAAATTTATCAAACCAATTGGTGAAAGATTTCGGTGAGTTCGATCCAACTTTAGAATTGGGAAATTATAAATTTCCAACCTTAAATTTACTGAGAGATTATAATGAAAGCATCTCGGTAGACCAAGAAGAATTAGAAGCCAACAAAAACAGAATTGTTGAAACTTTAAACAACTATAAAATTGGCATCGACCGCATAAAAGCAACGGTTGGACCAACAGTTACTTTGTATGAAATTGTGCCTGAAGCCGGTATTAGAATTTCAAAAATTAAAAATCTGGAAGATGATATTGCTTTATCGTTGTCCGCTTTAGGAATCCGTATTATTGCGCCAATTCCGGGAAAAGGTACCATTGGAATTGAAGTTCCCAATAAAAAACCGACGATGGTTTCTATGAAATCGGTGATTTCTTCAACAAAATTTCAGAATTCAGAAATGGAATTGCCTATCGCTTTAGGAAAGACAATTTCCAACGAAACATTTGTGGTTGACCTTGCCAAAATGCCGCATTTATTAATGGCCGGCGCTACTGGTCAGGGAAAATCGGTTGGTTTAAATGCCGTTTTAACTTCGTTGCTGTACAAAAAACATCCGGCAGAAGTTAAATTTGTGTTGGTTGACCCTAAAAAAGTGGAGCTTACGCTGTTTAATAAAATTGAGCGACATTATCTGGCAAAATTGCCCGATACCGATGATGCCATTATCACCGATACCACCAAAGTGATCAATACGCTGAATTCTTTGTGTATTGAAATGGATATGCGCTACGATTTATTGAAACTCGCGATGGTCAGAAACATCAAAGAATACAATGCAAAATTTAAACTGCGAAAATTAAATCCGAACGACGGACATAAATATTTACCTTATATTGTATTAATTATTGATGAATTTGCCGATTTAATTATGACTGCCGGCAAGGAAATTGAAACACCCATTGCACGTTTGGCGCAATTGGCCCGAGCCATTGGAATTCATTTAATTGTTGCCACACAACGGCCTTCGGTAAACGTAATCACCGGGATCATTAAAGCGAATTTCCCTGCAAGAGCGGCATTTAGGGTAACTTCAAAAATAGATTCAAGAACCATTTTAGACAGTTCGGGAGCGGACCAGTTAATTGGAAAAGGTGATATGCTTTACGCAGACGGAAATAACTTGATACGATTGCAATGCGCCTTTGTTGATACGCCAGAAGTTGAAAAAATTACGGAGTTTATTGGTTCGCAACGTGCCTACGCCAACGCATATATGTTGCCCGAATACAGCGGGGATGAAATTGGCACTAACCTTGATATAGACATTAGCGAAAGAGACAATTTATTTAGAGACGCCGCTTTGGTTATTGTTCATGCACAACAAGGTTCGGCATCGTTATTGCAAAGGAAACTAAAGTTAGGATACAACAGAGCCGGAAGATTAATCGACCAGCTGGAAGCAGCAGGAATTGTTGGTCCGTTTGAAGGAAGCAAAGCAAGACAAGTTTTGGTTCCTGATGAAATGGCACTGAACAAATTGTTGGACTACGAAGCAAATAATTAATCATATAATTGTCATAAGAACATTATAAACAGATGAAAAAAATAACATTTTTAATAGCATTTTTACTAGTAAGTTTAACCTCATTTAGTCAGGAATCTGCAAAAGCAAAAGCTTTGTTGGATGAAGTGGCACAAAAAATTGAAGGTTACAAAAATATTTACATTGAATTTAATCACAGTTTAGACAACAAAGAAGCCAATGTTCATCAAGAAACAAGAGGCACTGTTACTCTAAAAGGAAATTTGTACAACCTTAATTATATGGGAACAGAACAAATTTTTGACGGTAAAAAGGTTTATTTGATCATTCACGAAGATGAAGAAGTCATTATTCAAAATCCATCCAAAAATAAGGATGAAACCATTACGCCATCTAAAATGTTTTCCTTTTATAAAAATGGCTATACTTTTAAAATGGATGCCTTAAAAACTGTAAAAGGCGTTAAAATACAATATGTAAAATTAACCCCAATCGACAGCAATTCTGATATTAAAAGTGTTTTGGTAGGTGTTGACGCAAATACCAAACATATTAATGACATCATTGAAACCGGTAAAAATGGGACAACAACTACATTAAATATAAGATCTTTCAAAACAAATCAACCTATATCAGAAAACCTTTTTATCTTTGACAGAGTAAAATACAAAAATCAAAAGAAATACACCATCTCTGAACCAAAATAATAGCGTTGAAAATATTTGACAAATACATTTTAAAAAGCTTTCTACAACCTTTTTTAGCCACATTTTTTGTGGTTCTTTTTGTCTTGGTTATGCAAGCTTTATGGCTGGCATTCGATGAAATTGCCGGAAAAGGCATTGATATTTTTTTCATTTTAAAATTTTTGGGATATTTGGCGCTTATCCTTACACCTACTGCGCTGCCAATCGGAATTTTACTGTCTTCCATCATGGCATTGGGCACACTGGCCGAAAATTATGAGTTTGCCGCCATCAAATCCGCAGGGATTTCATTAAAAAGAGTGATTCGTCCGTTGGTAATTTTAGTGGTGCTATTAAGCGGACTTAACTTCGTGTTTTTAAACAATATTTATCCGTGGGCAACCTTGAAGCAGAAAAATTTGTATTTGAACATGAAAAAGAAAAAACCGGCTTTGGCGCTGGTTCCGGGAGCATTTAATACCGAAATTCCTGGGTTTAGCATAAAATTTGATGAAAAATACGGAGAAGAAAAGAACTTGCTAAAAAATGTTCAAATAGCTGATTTAAGTGCCAACAAAGGAAAAATAAAAGTAATTACTGCCGAAAAAGGGACCATTTCCACAGAAGAAGGAAGCAAATATATGACGCTTACCCTTGAAAACGGAAATTACTACGAAGAACATCTCAATCAGACAATGATGCCGCAAGACAGGGCCAAAATGCCAGCTTCCAAAGCAGTCTTTAAAACCTATACCATAAATATTGACATCTCTTCATTTAGTGATAACAATACGCTTAATGATGAAAAAGTAAAAGAGCATCATGGAATGCTTAGCATTGTTCAGTTGGATTCAATTTCTAAAGTAAATAAAGTTGACTATGACGTTTACACTAAAAACAGATCCGATATTTTTTACAATTCAGTTTATGCCAAAAAGTTGTACAAATACCCTGATTCTGTATTAAACAAAAAATTAGCGCCTGAAGTTCTGGATAATTTTAACTTAAGGAATAAAAGTACGGTGCTAAATGAATCCATTCAAATGCTTAACAGAAATATAGAAAGGAATAAATATCAGATAAAAGATTTTAAAGACAAGAGAAAAATTCTGAATCTTTACGATTTTGAATTTTATTACAGAATTTCTTTTTCTTTAGCTTGTTTGGTCTTATTTTTTATTGGCGCACCTTTAGGATCAATCATAAGAAAAGGCGGATTTGGATTGCCTATGATTATGGCAATCACTATTTTTGTCATTTATTTTTTCATATCACAACTGGGCAGAAACTTATCTGAAGAAAGTGCCATTTCAGCTTTATTGGGAAGTTGGCTTTCAACATTAATATTGTTGCCGTTTGGTCTTTTGCTTACCCGAAGAGCCACAAAAGGAATGGGCATATTTAATATTGATGCGCTGTTTGACAAAGCCCAAAAAATATTCATAAAATTCACAGAAAAAATTTCAGTTAAATAATGAAAACTTCAACAAGCAAAATTAAACTTAACACCATTCAAGAAGCAATAGAAGATATCAGAAACGGCAAAATGATTATTGTTGTTGACGATCAAGACCGGGAAAATGAAGGTGATTTTATAGCTGCTGCAGAATGTGTTACGCCTGAAATGATTAATTTTATGGCCCAACACGGCAGAGGTTTAATTTGCGCGCCATTAACCGAAAAACGTGCCGATGAGCTTGGATTGCCGCTGATGGTTAACAAAAATACCGTTTTACACAATACACAATTTACGGTTTCCATTGATTTAATCGGAAGCGGATGCTCTACAGGAATTTCAGTTCAGGACAGAGCCAAAACCATAAAAGCAATCACTTCAAAAGAAACAAAGCCAGAAGACTTTGGGCGACCAGGACATATTTTTCCATTAAGAGCCAAAGAAGGAGGCGTTTTGCGCAGAACAGGACATACAGAAGCTTCTATTGATTTGGCGCGTTTGGCCGGATTTCAGCCAGCTGGAATATTGGTGGAAATTTTAAATGAAGACGGAACAATGGCCCGATTGCCGCAATTGATTGAGGTTGCAAAAAAATTCAATTTAAAGATTATTTCTATTGAAGATTTGGTGGCTTACCGCATGAAATACGATTCACTCATCATCAAAATTGAAAATTTTACGTTGCAAACCCGTTTTGGCGAATTTCAATTGAGAGCCTATAAACAAACTACAAACAACCAAGTTCATATTGCATTGACCAAAGGTGCCTGGGAAGCTGATGAACCAATTTTGGTGCGTGTAAATTCTTCATTGATCAACAATGACATCCTTAGATTGTTAACCGCCAAACCCGACGATAAGTTTTCTAAAATCTTTAAAATGATCAATGATGAAGGAAAAGGCGCAGCCGTTTTTATCAGTCAGGAAAATCAGTCCTTCGACCTTATAAACCGATTGTCCTTATTAAAAGAAGCCCAAAAAAACACCGAGCATAAAGTGCCTCAAATTCAACCTGATGATAAAGATTTTGGTATTGGCGCCCAAATTTTGCACGATTTGGAAATTAGCAAACTGCGTGTTTTGTCAAATGCACCAGCTGTTAAAAAACGTATTGGTATGACAGGTTATGGGCTTGAGATTGTTGAATATGTAACCTATTAAATTTTAAACGTTAATTGCATTGAAAAAGATAGTTACAGCTAGTTTAATAAGCCTTTTCATTTTCAGCTGCAATAACCCGATGGGTCAATTACAAAAAGAAGCTGATTCAAATAAAAATGGATTTGTGTTGCAGGGAACATTGAAATCGGCTTTATCAGACAAGGTTTATTTGAGTAAAATTACAGGAAATGACATTCAGCCTGTTGATTCTGCTAAAGTTGAAAATAACAATTTTGTTTTTCAAGGCATTGTTGAGCATCCGGAACGTTTTTTTTTATCTTTTGAAAACTCATCAACAGCAGTCATTTTTATTGTTGAAAACACCAATTTTGAAATTTTTATTGATCCAGATCAAATGGAAGAACCTGTTATTAAAGGTTCAGAATTAAACACCAAATTGTTTGAATACAAATTGGCTTCAAAAAAAATCTTTAAAAAAATAGATTATTTATTTCCTAAATTCCAAAAAGCACGTCTTGAGAATGATGTTAAAAAATTGGATGAAGTTGGAAATGAATTAAAACAAATTGAATCGGAATTCACCGATTTCAGCTATAATTTCATAAAAAACAACAGCGATTCTTATGTTGCAGCGATGGTTTTAAGCGACCAATTGAAATCGTCAACTGTTGACACGCTCAGAATAACCAACGCCTATAAACTTCTTTCTGAAGAAGTGAAAAAATCACCCGATGCACAACTTATTGCGACTGCGCTAGGTTTAGGCTCTGTAAAAAAATAAATGGTGCAGAATTAGCGAAGTAATTTTGTGCTTTTTCAATGCGTAAATGAGGCTAATAGCCTCAGCTATTTAACGATTTTACAACACAGAAAAAACGCAATAGAACGAGATAAAATGTATCAGTTATTTATTTACAGCGCCTTATGTTAAAAAACTTAAATCGGTTTCTGGCGGCAATTCAATTGCCGGCTTATTTTGCTGAAACAAACGCGCATTTAAAGGTCCTTTTAACGTTATTTTACCCTCTTTTAGGTGCAGCCAGCTCCCTTCTCGAAGTCCTAAAACCGCCGTTTTATTAAGCGTGTGGTATTCATTGATGCGGGTTTCCCTCGTTTCGCCCATATGTGTTGAATTTGGATCGGGATCTAAATAATGGCAATTTAAATTGAAATTAATAAACCCAAACGTATCAAAACTTGGCGGATAAATAATAGGCATATCGTTGGTGTTTTGCATAGTTAATCCGCCAATAACGCTCCCTGCACTGGTCCCAAAATAAGGGTTTCCGTTTTCAACCACATTTTTAATGGTTGATATCAGCTTCATATCGTACAATTGCTTCAACAGCAAAAATGTGTTTCCGCCTCCAATAAAAATACCTTTTGCCTGATTAACTGCATCAATTGCATTGCTAAATTCGTGTATTCCTTTAATGCGAATGTTAATTTTTTCAAAGCCTTTTTTGGCCGCTTCGGTATAAGCCTCGTGCGAAATTCCACTAGGACGTGCATAAGGAATAAACAAAATTTCATTTACGCCTTTAAAAAATTCGGCCAATTCAGGTAAAATATATTCAAGATATCCTTTTCCGTGAACCGTTGATGTGCTCGCAATCAATATTTTTTTCATTTCATCAAAGTTTTACCAAATGTACAAATTTTCAATCTTAACAAAAGTTTATAATTGCCATCAATTTTCATAAGTTATCATTCGCTTACTTTGTAATGATGAAAAGAAAACTAACCTGCTTATTTTTGCTCGTTTTTTTTGCTATGAAGGGCTTTTCACAAGAGAAATA
>JAUSOJ010000148.1 GCA_030656195.1 Lutibacter sp. | reverse complement strand
AAAACATAGCGCAGAAAATAGGGTTTAAAATTTTACCAAAATCCTAAACCCTATCAAAAAGTTTCAATTATAATTTCTACTTACAAACAGCTTCCAACGTATCTTCAATATAACCCGGAGTGCTCACAATTTTCATAAAAGTTCCCATACTTAATTCAGGCCAGCTTACCGCCAATCGGTATTTTCCGGCAAGCATCGTTGCTTTTTTCCCTTGTAAAATAATTTCATAAGGCATTGCAGCAATATTATCTTCTCCAATAATTGGCAAAAAATGAGATTCTCCTTTTGCTTTGTTTTGCATACCAATGCCAAAAACAGCCACGTTTTCTTTTTCATAAATCAGTTTATAAACCAAAACCGTTTCTCCTTTTTTAGCTTTTAAATTAGCTTCTATTGTTTTTACGCCTTCTTCAAACGATGAAAATTCATTAAGCGTAACAGGATCGGTAAAATATGGCATCATCACCTTGTAGTGATATTTTTTTAAATTTTCTGCTTTCACACTTCCGCCAAACGGACTAGCTTCTTGCCCAATGGCCGAAAATGTTGTTTTTAAATCGGCAGTAACTTTTTGAAGTGCGCTTTTGTGGGTATTGTAACTGTCGCCTAAATAAGCTCTTAATAGATATTCCGGATTGGTGTATGACATGGTTACCTTTCCGTTTTTTTCAACCAAACCAACTTTAAATACTGCGGCAAGAGCGCCTCTGTCGGTCACTTTTACAACGGTGTTTTTTAAATCGGTTCTGGTAAAGGCAATCACTTTTAAAGTGCTTTTGTTTGACGGATTGTAAGTTCCTAAAATGGTAAAGGCATTGTTTTGTAATGCTTGGGTTATTTTTTCAGATGCCTGTTGCATGGTTTCTGTTGTTTCACCAATTTTTATGTAAGGCGATAAATTTTGTCCGAAGGAACCAGTGCTAAAAATCAGCATAAAAATAAGGCTGATAAAGATGTTTTTCATAATATTAATTTTATAAATCGATCAAAATTACCTTTAAAGCATGCTGTCAATAGTGATAAAAATCAGTCGGTAACAATTGTTACCGGCATTTTGCTTTAAAAATCATTTCATAATTTTTCCAATCCTATTGTTTTTTGATTAACTTTATCCTGCTATGATAAAATTCCTGAAATTTATTCCCGCACAACTTACGTTCTTTTTGATAGCAGGAATCTTTTTTGGAAATTATTTCAGCCTGGATCCAATTAAATTGATGGTGGTTTTTGGCGCTTTAATTTTTATGTTTGCAGCAGCTTATTTTTATGCCAACAAACAATTTCAAACGCCGTTTATATTTCCTGCATTGGTTTTTTTGCTTTCCTTTTTCATTGGTTTTGGCGCCATTACATTTAAAAATCAGTTAAATGATAAAAAACACTATTCCAAACAACTTCAATTTTCAACAAATGCGCCCGTTTCTGCTTTAATTACCATTGAAAGCGTATTAAAATCTACCAACTATCACAACAAATATGAAGCTGAGGTTTTTCAGCTGAACGGTAAAAAAACCATCGGTAAAATATTGGTCAACATCAAAAAAGACAGTTTAAGAAGCCAACTGCGGGTGGATGATCATTTGGTGGTTAAAATGGTTTTCAGTGAAATCGCTGAACCTTTAAATCCATATGGTTTTAATTATAAAAAATACTTGCGGCAGCAACAAATTCACCATCAGATTTCTGGAGACAATTCCCAATTTTTAAGGTTGCCGAACACCAATCAAACTGTAAAAGGAATTGCAGCCAACATTAGAGAAAAGATCAATGTTGCTTTAATTCGGTACGGATTCAAAGACGATGAATTGGCGGTGGTGAATGCGTTGCTTTTAGGTCAGCGGCAACACTTAACAAGTGAATTGCAACAAAGTTATATAGGCGCCGGAGCCATTCATATTTTGGCGATTTCCGGATTGCACATCGGAATCATTTTGCTCATTTTAACGGCAGTTTTTAAGCCGTTGCATTATTTTAAACATGGGAAATTGATGGCTACGGCGCTCATTATTGTTATTTTGTGGATGTACGCCATTATTGCGGGAATGTCTCCATCGGTGGTTAGGGCGGTGGCGATGTTCACAGCAATTGCATTTGGAATGTTCGTAAACCGTCCTTCAGGAACTTACAAAACATTGGTGATTTCTATGTTTTTTCTGTTGCTCTTTAATCCGTATTATTTGTTTGAAGTCGGATTTCAGCTGAGCTATTTGGCCGTTTTTTCCATTGTGTGGATTCAGCCAAAAATTTACAATTTATGGAAACCGAAATTTTGGATTTTAGATAAATTATGGCAATTGTTAACGGTATCATCGGCAGCGCAAATAGGCGTTTTGCCTTTAAGTTTGTATTATTTTCATCAATTTCCCGGATTGTTTTTTGTGTCTAATTTGGTAATTATCCCTGTTTTGGGAATTATTTTAACTGCAGGAATTGTGATTATCATCTTGTCAGTTCTTCAAATTGCACCACAATTTCTGGTTGATGCTTTCATTTTTGTCATTCAGCAAATGAATCATTTTATTGGGTGGATTGCACATCAGGAATATTTTATCATACAGCAAATTTCTATGTCTTTTTTGCTGATGGTTGCATTTTATGCACTGTTGTTTTTCGTACTAAAATGGACAGAGGAAAAAGTTTTTCACCGATTTGTATTGGTTTTATTTTCAATCGTAATACTTCAAACTGTCTTTATTTTTGAAAAACACAAGCGTGAATCTGCGGATGAATTTATTGTTTTTAATCAAAGCAAAGCAAGCACAATCGGACAAAGAACCGGCAATAAGATTCAATTCAGTTCTTCAGAAGATTCCTTAAAAACATCTGCTAATATTAAAATTGCCTATTTGGTTGGCGCGGAATTGGACGAAAAGCTGCCTTCAGAAAAAATTAAAAATCTGTATACATTTAACAACGAAACTATTTTAGTGGTGGACAGTTTGGGACTTTATAAGTTTACATCAGTGAAGCCAACCATGATAATTTTAAGGCAATCGCCTAAAATAAATCTGGAAAGGCTTTTAAAAGAACTCAATCCAAAAATAATTATTGCAGATGGAACAAACTATAAAAGTTATTTGAAAGATTGGGAAGAAACGTGCCTAAAAAATAAAACTCCTTTTCACAACACGTTGCAAAAAGGAGCTTTTGTTCTCAATAAATAATTTAATTATTCTTTAAACTCATATTTAAAATTGGCAGAATATGCATTGAATTCTTCCTGTGTTTTTAAATTTTTATAATCATCATTTTTAAACATTTTTAAATAAAGTTCCAATTGCGTTGGCGTTCTGTAACCCGTTAAAGGCGTAATAAAATTAGCTTCTTCATCCAAAAATAACAATGTTGGATAAGCCCTGACACCAAAATATGCCGATAATTCATGCGAACTGTTTCTGCCGTTTGAATTTGGATTAAAACCGGGATTGGTGTATTTTTTACCTTTAAAAGTAACAGTTTCATTGCCTTCAGCATTGAATTTAACCGAATAATAGTTTTTGTTCATGTAGGCAATCAAATCCGGATTGGAAAAGGTGTTTTTATCTAACAATTTACACGGTCCGCACCAAACAGTATACGCATCCACAAATATTTTTTTAGGCGCAACTTTCTGGGCTTTAACAGCGTCTTCAAAACTCATCCATTTAATTCCTTGTGCAGAAATTGACAGGCTGAATAACGCAATTGTTAAAATAAGTATTTTTTTCATGTTTATTAATTTTACGTTTATCTGAACGTTTGACGCAATAACGTTGCCAAATTTACAAAGTTTTTTAAATTATTTTACACCGTGCATTAATTTTTTCAAAACCGGATTTAATGATAGCGCAATTAGACCAATAATGATTGGCACAAAGGTGAATATCAAAAAGAAAGTTGAGATGTCATATTTCTCTGTAATATCATCAATCATCGCACCCATTTGTCCCGATGTTTTGTTACCGATGGCCAATGCCAAATACCAAACACCAAACATAAAAGCAATCATTCTTGCCGGCACCAGTTTACTGACGTATGAAAGTCCGACCGGTGACACGCAAAGTTCGCCCAATGTATGGAAAAGGTAAGCGAGTATAAGCCAAACAATACTTACCGAAGCTGTTTTGGCACCTTGCGGAATTCCAGCTGCGCCATAAGCCAAAAATGCAAAACCGATTCCCAGAAAAAATAAGCCAATTGCGTATTTATTAGCGGGTTTCGGATTGTATTTGCTTTCCCACCATTTAGAAAATAAAGGTGCAAAAGCGATGATAAACAAAGAGTTTAGAATTAAAAACCACGTAGCCGGAATTTGAATTTCGTTGTCTTTTTTTGCCACAACGGTTGCTGCAATATTTGTATTGATTAAATCGGCCTGTTGGGTGGTTAAATATTTGTAATTTGTTCCTTTTTTATCAATATCAATAATGGCTATTTTATCATTTTCAACAAAATCGTTGGCAACTCTAATAACGGTTATGTTGTCGACCAAAACAGCATTTTCCGGAACAACAGTTTCTGCAGTTATAGGAAAATCTTTTACAGTTGTTTCGCCTTTGTCATTGGTTTCTGAAATTCGATAGGTTTGATAGCTTATTTCATAAGAATAGGTGCTGAAGTTTGTGTTCACTTTCCAAATAATCAATCCCCAGATAATGATAAAACTAAATCCCAACACCAAATTTGCCCATAAATATTTTTTAAAGGTTTGTTTGAACAGTAAAAATAGCACCCAGGTAATGATTGCAACAGGCACCACGGTGATGATTACATCAACAACATTGAAAATCATGGCTGAATTTCCCGACAAGATTCTGCTGGTATAATCTTTTGCAAAAATACTCATTGATCCGCCCGCTTGTTCAAAAGATGCCCAGAAGAAAATAATGAAAAATGCAAAAATCACCACGGCAAACATTTTGTCTCTGGTAACTGGACTATATCTTACAATTCTTGAACCTAAAAGGTAAACAAAAAGCAGGAGCGTTATAATTATGGTGGCACTTGAATAATCTGTTCCGCCAAATTCCAAAAAGTTAACGGCCCCAATTTTAGACAATGGATCATTGATAACCCAGGTTAAACCTGCAACGGCGATAATAACAATCAGGATTCTGTCAATCAAAGTAAACGGATTTAATAGGTCTTCAACTTCCGTTTTTTCATCAATTTTAATGGTTTTATCTTCCTTGTTTGGTTTTTTACCAACATCGCCAAAAATACCCTGTGCCAAAGTAAATTGAAGCAAGCCCAACAGCATAAAAATACCCGCCAAACCAAAACCCCAGCTCCAGCCCAGCATTTCGCCCATATAACCGCAAAGCATAATTCCCAAGAAAGCTCCGGCATTTACGCCCATATAAAAAATGGTGTAAGCACCATCTTTTTTCTCCGGAAAATCTTTGTACAGCACGGAAATGAAAGAAGTCATATTTGGTTTAAAAAATCCGGTTCCAATCACCAATAAGCCCAAACCTGTATATAAAAAAAACGGATTGGATTCAATAGCCATACTTGCGTGGCCCAAAGTCATAATAACAGCGCCAATAATAATCGCACGTCTGTTTCCTAAGTATTTGTCGGCTAAAATTCCGCCTATAATGGGTGTTAAATATAACAATGCCAAATATGTTCCGTACAAAGCCAACGCATTTTCACGTGGCCAATCCCATCCGCCAATTCCTAAAGCGCTCACTAAAAATAGCACCAACAAGGCACGCATTCCATAAAATGAAAAACGTTCCCACATTTCAGTAAAAAATAACACGAAAAGTCCAGAAGGATGACCTAAGACTTGTGATTTAAAAAAGTCGTTTCTTGATTTGTCCATAAGTATTTATATATGCGTTTTATAAGTTTTAAACACAAAAAAACCCAGGCAATTAATTACCTGAGCTTTTTTTATTAAAATAATTGATTTGTAATCATATTTTAGTGAATTCCTTTCATGGCTTTGTTTAAGAATGGAGACAATACCAACAAACAAACTCCAGAAGCTAACATTAACCCTGTAATAAAAGGATACAAAGCAAAATCATATTTTTGAAGTATACTTTCCAGCATCCCTGCCAAATAGTTACCTGCGGCAAAACTCGCCATCCACAATCCCATCACCACCGAAACCAATTTTTTCGGTGCCAATTTTGTGATCATCGAAAGTCCGATAGGCGATAACATCAATTCTCCAAAAGTTAAAACAAGATAAACAACTACCAACCACCAAGGCGAAACTAAATTTCCTCCAGCGGCAGCATTGCTTGCCTGTGTCATAATAAAAAATGCCAAAGCACCTAAGAACAGCCCGATGGCAAATTTCAGAGGCGTTCTTGGGTTAAATTTCATCGCATCAAGTTTCAGCCACATTACTGAGAATATTGGAGCGAAAATCAAAATGGCTAGCGGATTGATATTTTGATACCAAGACGCCGGAACTTCCCAGCCAAATAAAAGTCGGTCTGTATTTTCTTTCGCAAACAAGTTCATGGTACCACCGGCTTGTTCAAATCCTGCCCAAAAAGCAATATTGAAAAAAGCGAGCACTAAAATAACGATCATTCGTGTCCATTCCGCCGAGCCGTTTGTTCCTTTTTTTATTGTGTAACCCAATCCAATCACCAATGCTGCAAAACCTAAGTACGTAATAATGCTTGTGACATCATCAGGCAACATTCTCCATACGAAAATAATGGCCAAGGTGGCTAAAACCAAAGCAATGGAATAGGTAATAATATCGCGCCAGTCTTTTCCGTCTAAAATAAATTTATCATCCGGTGAATTTGGCGGAAGCCCTTTTTGTTCAAGGTTTCTTTCATTAAATTTTAACCAAAGCACGCCTATAATCATACCAACCGAAGCTGCTAAGTAACCGTAACCCCAAGAAACATTTTCTCCTAAAGCGCCTGCGATGAATGGCCCTAAAATAGCACCAAGGTTTATTCCCATATAGAAAATGTTAAACGCCGAGTCTTTTCTTGGATCGTTGTCTTCATAAAATTCACCAACAATGGTTGAAATGTTTGGTTTGAAAAATCCGTTACCTATAATAAGCACACCCAAACCAAAATTAAACATAAATAGACGCGTTTCTGCATCAACAGAACCCACCAAAAATGCGCTGGCGGCTAGCAAAGACTGCCCAACAGCCATTACCAAACCTCCAATATAAACTGTTTTTCGTTTTCCTAAAAAACTATCGGCTACCCAACCTCCTAAAATTGGCGTTAAGTAAACCAAACCTGTAAAGATGGCGTAAATTGCCAAAGATTCTTCCCTGTTTAATCCAAATCCTCCGTTTGCAAGCTCTGCAGTTAGATAAAGCGTTAACAACGCCCTCATTCCGTAGTAACTGAAACGTTCCCACATTTCAGTGGCAAATAGCGTATAGAGCGCCTTTGGATGTCCTTCTTTTATTGTTTTGTCAGCCATAATGATTGTTAATTTAGGTTAATTATTAAAAATAGTTTTGGTTAATTAAAGTTCAGTATTTATTGTTTTTCTGATTAAATTTTCTTCGATAAATCTAGTCATTTTTTCGTATAAATGAAGCCTTGTATTTTTTCCGGTATAAATTCCGTGATTTCTGTCGGGATATATGGCCAAATCAAAGGGTTTGTTTGCTTCAATTAAGGCATTTGTCAACCGCATGGTGTTTTGTACATGTACATTATCATCGCCGCTTCCGTGAACCAGCAGGAAATTTCCTTTTAAGAAGTTGGCAAAATTCAATGGTGAATTTTCATCGTATCCACTCGGGTTTTCCTGTGGCGTTTGCATATAACGTTCCGTATAAATGGAATCGTAAAAACGCCAGCTTGTTACCGGAGCAACAGCAATAGCCATTTTAAATACATCGTTTCCTTTGAACAAACAGTTGGCCGACATAAATCCGCCGTAACTCCAGCCCCAAATTCCCATTTCATTTTCATCAATATAAGGTCGTTTTCCCAATTCTACGGCCGATTCAATTTGGTCTTCAACTTCATATTTACCCAATTCCTTGTAGGTTACTTTTTTGAAATCGGCACCTTTATAACCAGTTCCTCTTCCGTCTACACAAACAACAATATAGCCTTGCGCTGCCAAATGTTGAAACCAATAATCATTTGCAGCATTCCAAGTATTGCTTACCGATTGTGATCCCGGGCCAGAATACTGCGTCATAAACATTGGGTATTTTTTGTTTGCGTCGAAATTGTTTGGTTTCAGCATCCAGGCATTGAATGCGCCATTTTTGGTATTTAAAACAAAAAATTCTTTTTTGGCAATGTTATAATTGTCCAATTTTTCAGAAAGTTTTTTGTTGTTCAAGATTTCTTTCAATAAATTTCCTTCACCAGTATAAAGTGAATACACTGTAGGCGTATTTGCATCAGAAAAAGTATTGATAAAGTAATTTAAGTTTTTGCTGAAGGCAGCCTGGTTTGTTCCCGAAGCATTTGACAATCTTTTCTTGGCGGTTCCGTTTAATTTTATGGAATAAACCGTTCTGTTGATGGAGCCATCTTCAACCGATTGATAATAAACAGTGTTATTTTTTTCGTTGATACCGAAGAAATTTGTCACTTCCCAGTTTCCTTTTGTCACTTGGTTGATGAGTTTCCCGTCTTTCGAATAATGATAAATATGGTTAAAACCGCTTTTTTCGCTGGTCCAGATAAAACTGTTGTCATTTAAAAAAGTTAAATTGTCGTGAATGTCCACAAAAGCTTTGTCAGTTTCATTTAAAATCACTTTTGACGTAAAATTTACGGCATTTACCGCAAACAATTTTAAATCATTTTGATGACGGTTTAAAGTGATAACCGATAATATTTCCGGATTGTTGGTCCATTTTATCCTTGGAATGTATTCATGTTTTCCAAGGTCGATTTTTGTGTTTTTTACTGCAGAAACATTGTAAAGATGTAGGGTTACCACGGAATTTTTTTCACCGGCTTTTGGATACTTGAAGACTTGTTGTGTTGGATATAACTCGCTGCCAACAATATCCATAGAGAAAGTTGGAACATCGGTTTCGTCAAATCTTAAAAATGCCAAGTTTTTGCTGTCTTTACTCCATTCAAAAGCCCTGGCAAACGAAAATTCTTCTTCATAAACCCAGTCGCAAATACCATTTATGATTTGGTTCTTTTTTCCGTCGGAAGTAACCTGAACCGTTTCGCTGGTTTCTAAATTTTTAATAAAAATATTGTTGTTTTTAACATAAGCCACCTTTTTGCTGTCGGGAGAAAAAGTTGGCTCCTGAATTTTTTCTTTGTCGATTAACTGCAGGGATTTTGATGCCAAATCGTACACGTAAAAAACGCCCAAACTCGAATGTCTGTAAATTTGCTCTTCATCTACACCTAACATTAATTTGGTTTCATCATTGTTAAAAGCATAACTTTCAAAATAGTTAATTTCTTTCAAATCTTTGCTGTTTACAACAGTTTCAACTTTTTCCAACGTAGCGTAACTGTATTTATCAACAGTGGTGCTTTTGGTGTTTCTGTCAAAATTCAGCAAGGAATAAAAGTCGCCATTCATAGAGTTTAGTGAATTCATGCGCTCTGTTGAAAACGAGCCATTCCATATTTCTTCTAAGGCAATGTCTTTTTTTTGTGCTGTTGCCAAAGAGGTAATGGCAACAAAAATGATAAGGAGTTTTTTCATTTAATTATGAGTTCTTAAAATAATTTTCAAGTTTAAGAAAAATTTAGCAATTCACGTATGAAAAATATCATTAATATTAACAATTTCTGAATTTGCATTAATTTCTATTTATTAAATTATCTTTGTGGCGTTCATAAATTTTATTCAAAAATGTCAAAAAACGTTAACGGATTTTCAAAGTTGAGCAAACTTGAAAAAATAGATTGGCTGATAGCACATTTCTTTAAAAATGATAAGAAGGCGAAACAGGTTTTATTGCAATATTGGAATTTGAATGAAATATTGCAAAACTTGCACGACGATTTTATTGAAAATACGTTAACCAATTTTTATTTGCCGTTTGGGGTTGCGCCAAATTTTGTGATTAACGGAAAATCATATACCATCCCTTTGGTTATCGAAGAAAGTTCGGTGGTAGCGGCAGCTTCATTGGTGGCAAAATTTTGGAGCACGCGGGGCGGATTTAAAGCCACCGTGATTTCCACCACAAAAATAGGGCAGGTACATTTTATGTATGATGGCGATAAAATTGAACTTATAAACTATTACAACTCAAAAAAAGCGCAATTTTTTAAAGCTACCGAAGCAATCACCAAAAATATGCGCAAACGTGGCGGCGGAATTTTAGATATTGAATTGCGCGATAAAACTGCCGATCTTCAAAATTATTATCAGCTGCATATCACTTTTGAAACTGCCGACAGTATGGGCGCCAATTTTATAAATTCTTGCTTGGAAGTGATCGCAAAGGAATTTGAAAAAGAAGACATCCAAATTGTGATGAGTATTTTGTCCAATTACGTTCCTGATTGCTTGGTTCATGCCGAAGTGAGTTGTGATGTGGAAGATTTATATGCCGAAGATTCAGCAGCTTTGGCGCAAAAGTTTGTGCAAGCCATACAAATTGCGAACGCAGAACCTCACCGGGCGGTTACCCATAATAAAGGAATCATGAATGGCATTGATGCGGTTGTGATAGCAACAGGAAATGATTTTAGGGCGATTGAAGCCGGCGTTCACGCTTTTGCCGCGCGAAGCGGAACCTATAAAAGCCTGACAAATGCCAGCATAGAAAACGGTATTTTTAAATTTTGGATTGACATTCCTTTGGCTGTGGGAACTGTGGGCGGATTAACTTCTTTGCATCCTTTATCGAAATTTTCCTTGCAATTGTTGGGAAATCCTTCCGCAACAGCATTGATGGAAATTATTGCCGTGGCCGGTTTGGCGCAAAATTTTGCCGCTTTACGGGCATTGACTACAGCTGGAATCCAAAAAGGACATATGAAAATGCACTTGACAAATATTATCAAGCAGTTGGGTGCAAGCAACAAGGAAAAGGCATTTTTAATTGATTATTTTGAGCACAAAACCATCACGCACAATGCTGTGGTTGAGGCGTATAACAAATTGGTTCAGGACAAATAATGGAATATTACAGCAATGGGAAGTTATTATTAACCGGTGAATATTTTGTGCTTGACGGCGCAAAATCTTTAGCGGTTCCAACAACTTGCGGACAAGATTTAACTGTTGAACTCATTCAAGAACCACAATTAATTTGGCAAAGTTTTACCAATGAAGGAGAATGTTGGCTCGAAGCCATTTTCGATTTGCCTAAATTGCGATTGGCGAATGCCACATTTGAAGCAGTTGAAGATGGTGGAAAAGACACGATTGCTGAAAATTTAAATAAAATTTTAAAAGAAACCCAAAATTTAAATCCGGCATTTTTAAATTCGGAAAAGGGTTTTTTGGTCAAAACAAAACTTGATTTTCCAAGAAATTGGGGATTGGGAACCTCCTCAACTTTAATAAACAATATCGCAAATTGGGCAAAAGTGAATCCGTATAAATTATTGGAAAAAACTTTTGGAGGAAGCGGTTACGACATTGCCTGTGCACAGCACAATTCGCCCATTTTATTCATAAAATACAACACGAAAATAATTGTTGAAGAAGTAAATTTCAATCCGACTTTTTTAGACCAATTGTATTTTGTGCATTTGAACAAAAAACAAAACAGCCGAGAAGGCATTGAACGTTATAAAAAACTGAAAGGAAATCTGACTTCAGAAATCAAACAAATATCCGATTTGTCAGAAGCTTTTTTGACGTGCGAAAAATTGTCCGATTTTGAAAAATTGATGATGGAACACGAGCTAATCGTTTCAAAAACGATACAGCTAAAAACAATACAGCAAGAATTATTTTCAGATTATTTCGGACAAACAAAAAGCTTAGGCGCTTGGGGCGGCGATTTTATTTTGGCCACGGGGAACGAAGACAGTGCGAATTATTTTAATCAAAAGGGTTTTTCTACGGTGATACCTTATAAAGAAATGGTGTTGTAAAAGGCCCCCTAACCCCCAAAGGGGGGATTTATCAAAATTAAATAATAGATCTAAGAATTTTATTAGAGAAGTTGTTGTAAAAAATATTTAATGAAGAAAAAATTTATCATTATTGGCGGAGGCGCAGCAGGATATTTCGCAGCCATAAATGCCGCAGAAATGCATCCCGATTTGGAAGTGATTATTTTGGAAGGCAGCAATAAAGTGCTTCAAAAAGTAAAAGTTTCTGGCGGCGGACGCTGCAATGTAAGTCACGCTTGTTTTACCCCAAATGAATTGGTCGAATTTTATCCTCGCGGGAAAAAAGAATTGTTGGGACCGTTTCATCAATTTATGACCGGTGACACCATGGAGTGGTTTGAAAAAAGAGGAATTCCATTAAAAATAGAAGACGACAATCGCATTTTCCCCGAATCAAATTCATCGCAAACGATTATCGATTGTTTTTTGGAAAGTGCCAAAAATGCAGGCGTTCAACTTAAAACAAGCACAAGAGTTGATGCCATTGAAAAAAATGAGGATAAATTCATCATCAAAACAAATTCAGAAACTTTTGAAGCCGATTTTTTATTGGTGGCAGCCGGAAGCAATGCCAAAGTTTGGGCCATGTTGGAAGGTTTGGGACACACAGTCATAAAACCGGTTCCGTCATTGTTTACTTTTAATATTGTGGATGAAAGGTTAAAAGAGATTCCTGGAATTTCTGTTCCAAACGCTTCCGTAAATGTTGTAAATTCAAAATTAGCGGAGCAAGGACCTTTGTTAATCACGCATTGGGGATTAAGCGGACCTGGAATTTTAAAGCTATCAGCCTGGGGCGCTTCGGAATTGCATCAAAAAGATTATCAGTTTGAAATTGAAGTCAATTGGTTGTCGAAATCCTTTGAAAAAGTTTTGGACGAATTGAAGTCTGTTAAAAATGAGCAGTCGAAAAAACAAGTGATTTTGCGCTCTGTTTTTGAAGAAATCTCCAAAAGATTGTGGGAAAAACTGGTTGTTGCCGCCAAAATTCCTTACGATTTTCAATGGGCGCAATTAAACAACAAACAATTGGAAGCGTTGGCGCTTCAACTTACAAAAAGCCGATTTAATGTTTCCGGAAAAAGTACTTTTAAAGATGAATTTGTGACTGCAGGCGGTATCGATTTAAAAGAAATCAACTTTAAACGTTTTGAAAGCAAATTGCATAAAAATCTGTTTTTTGCCGGAGAAGTCTTAAATATTGATGCCGTTACGGGCGGATTTAATTTTCAAAATGCGTGGACCGGCGGGTGGATTGTGGCGCAATCGGTAGGCCCCCTAACCCCCGAAGGGGGAATTTTTACCTAAAAAATCATAAATAATTTTACATAAACCATCAACAATTTTTTATTACCTAACATTTTTCTCAGTTTTTTTGTAGAAAACTGTAACTGTTCACTGAATATTATTCTGCCAATTGTCCCCGATGAGGTTTCAATGCATCTCTATAGGTTTTCATATCAATTTCATCCACCACAATAAATGCGATGGTGTGCAATTCTGAAATTACAGAGAAATCAATTTCATAAAAATGCAATTTTTCAATAATAGCAAATTCCTTTAAATGAATGCAATGGTGTTCGGCTGTTTTTTCAGAAGATTCCCCTCTAAAATCCCAAATCAGTTTTAATTTTCTGTCCAACATAATCGTTTAAACGTTGCTTACATAAACCAATAATTCTCCGCCTTTGAAAGAAATTTGAACATCTTTACTGTGCGCTATATTTCTTGTGCCAATGCGTTTTCCGAAGGTTAATGTTTCATTAATGATTGGGTACGCCAATCCTTCCGTAAAAATTTCGTGGGCAATTGGAAATGGAATGATGGAAATATTTCTGCCCTTTACATTGGTGAGTGTAATTTGTTCTTCAATAAAAAAGTAGGTTCCAAAATCATCGAAAAAGGAAATTTTTAAGCTGTTTTTCCATTGAAGCGCTGTGCTTATATTTCCTAAAAAATGATCGTGTTCCTTACCGCTTCCGCCATAAACATCAATGTGAATGTAGCCCCTGTTTTTTAAAATAGACAGCGCTTTGTCGAAATCGGTAAAATTTTGATCAGGCGTATTAATCACTTCAATATTGCCGGGAATTAAATGAATTGAGTCAAAATCGCCCGTAACCAAATCGGGTTGGATATTTTTCAGTTTAAAATGATTGTAAGCGCCGTCGATGGCGCAAACAAGATCGTAACCCGATAAATCCGGAAATATTTTAGGTTCCGCGCCATTGAGCAGCATAAATACCTTTTTGTTTTTCATGCCTGCAAATTTAGCTAAAAATAAAAAGGCAATCGCCATCCAAAGTTTAATTTTAGAATGACGATTTAAATTGCGTTTATTTTTTTAACCAAGTTAAAGCGATGATGCCTAATCGTGAAATTAAAAAAATGATAGCCCCAAAAAGAGTTGATAGCATTGAAACTTTTAAGCCTCCTGCTAAAACTGTGGTAGGAATTTCACCAGCCATTTGTATGTAATCAAATGCTTGAAAAAGTCCAAGTAATTGGCCGAAAACTCCCCAAATTAATGCAAATAAACCAATAGATGAGATTAATGATAATGTTTTTGAATCATCTTTTTTAAGATTTAAAAAACCTTTTACAATTAAAATAATAATAACAATTAGAATTAGTAAGGAAGGAAACATAAAGTAAGGCCCACCTTCATACATTCTTTGAAGAAATGTTGACATAATATTTAGATTTTAAATTAAACTTCTTCGAAAGTAAAATGAATTTTACCAGAATATTTTAATTTGAGATAGATGGTCAATAAATACATCTATTTAACGAATTTAGCGTTTAATTTGTCATACTTTGTCAATTACTGGTAAAAATGAGCCGCAAATTGGTAGCTGGTCTTAAAAAAAATAATGATTTAAATAAAAATTGCAATTTGCAACAATGAATTTCTCTCCAATAAGTACATCTAAATTTATAGCATTACACCTGATTTTTTGGGTAGGTGTTTGGTTTTTCTTCATGTATTTTTTTAGCTATAATTCTAAAGACACTGTTTATGTTACTTGGTTTTCTAGTTTTTTGCTGCCGGTGGCCATGGTTACAACTTATTTTGTGGTTTATTTTTTACTGCCGAAATATCTATTCACTAAAAAGTATAAATTATTTATTTTATATGGTATTTACACCTTAATTATTTCATCATATTTAATTATAGTTTCAATTTTTTTGGGTTTTATATTTTTATCCAATTTAAAAATCGCGAATATGTCTTTAATGAGCCGAAATTTTTGGTTTGTTTTAATATTGGTTTATTTGGTAGTTGGATTTGTAAGTTTTGTAAGTTTATTAAATCATAATTTTAAAACAATTTCAAAGAATAAAGAGTTGCAAAACAAAATTTTAGAAACGCAATTGCAGATTAAAAATCAGGAATTGCAGTATTTGAAGAAGCAAATCCACCCACATTTTTTATTCAATACCTTAAATACTATTTATGGATTTGCGTTGAAGCAATCGAAAGACACACCTGAGATTATTTTAAAACTTTCAAATTTATTGGACTATATTTTGTACCAGGTAAACAAACCTAAAGTGAGTTTAAAAGAGGAAGTTTTACATATTAAAGAATATATAGAACTAGAGAAAATACGGTTTCAGGATACATTGAATATTTCGTTTAAATCTGATGCTATTTCTGATGAAATTCAAGTGGCGCCCATGTTGTTAATTCCTTTTGTAGAAAATGCTTTTAAGCACGGAAGTTTAATTGATGGGTTTTTAACCGTTGATATTTTAATTTCATTAAATGAAAATAGGTTTGAGTTTTGTATTAAAAATACTGTTTTAGAAAATGATGAAAATCAAAACATAGAAGGAATAGGACTCGAAAACATTAAAAAAAGACTAAGTTTATTGTACAAAAATAACCATCAATTGCAAATTGTAAATCGTGATAATTGGTTTATGATAAATTTAAAAATCACCAATTTAACTGCCTGAAAATGACTGAAACTATTCAATGTATAATTGTTGATGATGAACCAATTGCCCGCGAAATATTGGAAAATCATTTACAAAAAATAGCTAAAATAAATGTAGTTGCAACTTGTAAAAATGCTATTGAAGCGTTTAACGAAATCAATTCCAAAAAAGTGGACCTAATTTTTTTAGACATTAATATGCCAGAAATTTCAGGATTGTCATTTGCGAAAACGATCAATAAAAATATCAAAGTAATTTTTACGACTGCTTACAGGGAATATGCTGTTGACGGATTTGATTTGCAAGCAGTGGATTATTTGTTAAAACCTATTTCTTTTGAGCGATTATTACAATCCGTAAATAAATATTTGGGTGAAAATTTCCCCATAATTATTGAAGCCGCCAAAGAAATCAGTCAAGAAACAAATGACTTTATTTTTGTGCGTTCAGATCGAAAAATGATAAAAATTAATTTCTCGGATATAAATTATATTGAGAGTTTTAGTGATTATATAAAAATTTACATCGAAAATTCTGTCGTAATAACAAGAGAAACAATTACCAGTATTGAAGCCAAACTTCCAAAAAATGATTTCATCAGAATTCACCGTTCATTCATTGTTTCTATTGATAAAATTGATTCATTTACCAATGAATTTGTTGAAGTGAGCAAAAAAGCAATCACAATTAGCAGAAGTTACAAAAAAGATGTGCTTTTAAGATTGGAAAATGTTTAGTTAAATCAATTATCTTTGACAAAATTTTTATTTTGACTGAAACCGATTTTATTTTAAAAGATTTTTCAATAGAAAATATTAACAACGGAAGCTTCACATGGAAAACGCCAAGCAATATTGCCTTGGTAAAATATTGGGGCAAGCAAGAGCCTCAAATTCCCGAAAACGCTTCCATCAGTTTTACGTTGGATGCCTGTTTTACGTTGACAACGCTGGAGTATTCATTAAAACAAACACGTCATGCTGAACTTGTTTCAGCATCTCATGAGAATAACTTAAACTTTGAAATTTATTTTGAAGGCGAAAAAAAAGAAGATTTTAAACCAAAAATCGCCACTTTTTTCAAAAGAATTGAACAATATGTTCCGTTTTTAAAGGAATTTGAATTTGTGATAAAATCTCAAAATTCTTTTCCGCACAGCAGCGGCATTGCTTCATCCGCAAGCGGAATGGGCGCTTTGGCCTTGTGTGTGATGAGTTTGGAGAAAGCAATAAATCCGGTAATGACCAATGAATATTTCAACAAAAAAGCTTCTTTTTTGGCGCGATTGGGTTCGGGAAGTGCTTGCAGAAGCATTGAAGGTCCGCTGATTGTTTGGGGAAATCATCCGGAAATTGAAGGAAGTTCCGATTTATTTGGGGTAAAATTTCCGCATAAAATTCACGATAATTTTAAAAATTACCAAGACACTATTTTATTGGTTGATGAAGGTGAAAAACAAGTTTCAAGTACAGTTGGACACCAATTAATGTACGACCATCCGTTTGCAAAACAGCGCTTTCAACAAGCGAATGAAAATATTTTAAATATTTCAAAAGTGCTTCAAACTGGAGATTTATCGGCTTTTATCGCCATTGTGGAAAGTGAAGCCTTGAGTTTGCACGCGATGATGATGACCAGCAATCCGTATTTTATCCTCATGAAACCAAATACTTTAAAAATAATCAATGAAATTTGGGAATTTAGGGCGCAAACAAATGCTAATATTTGTTTCACTTTGGATGCCGGCGCAAATGTGCATGTGTTGTTCCCGGAAAACGAAAAAGAAACTGTTAACAATTTCATAAAAAGCAACTTAATTCAATTTTGTCAAGAAAATCATTATATTTGCGACATTATTGGAGAAGGAACAACTTCAATTGTCAATTTGTAATATAATGAAAGGACCACTTTTTTACGCAAAAATTTTACTTTTCGGAGAGTACGGAATCATTAAGGATTCCAAAGGTTTGGCCATACCATATAACGTATATCAGGGCGCTTTAAAAAAATCTAAAGTTTTAACGGAGGCTGCAAAACAATCGAACAAAAACTTAAAAAAGTTTTATGTGTATTTGTCAAATTTGGAAATCCAGGACTTGGTAAGTTTCAGATTGGATGAGTTTAAAAAGGATATTGAAAGCGGCATGTATTTCGACTCAAGTATTCCTCAAGGATACGGCGTTGGAAGTTCAGGCGCTTTGGTGGCTTCAATTTACGACAAATATGCCAATGATAAAATTACGGTTTTAGATAATTTAACACGAGATAAATTAATGAAACTGAAAAGCATTTTTTCGCTGATGGAATCTTTTTTTCACGGTAAAAGCTCGGGTTTAGATCCTTTAAATTCTTATTTAAGCATTCCAATTTTAATCAATTCAAAAGACAATTTAGAAGCCACAGGCATTCCATCCCAAAAAGAAGGAAAGGGCGCGGTGTTTTTATTGGATTCGGAAATGATTGGCGAAACGGCACCGATGATTACCATTTTTATGAATAAAATGAAGAATGAAGGCTTCAGAAAAATGTTAAATGAAGATTTTGCAAAACATACCGATGCCTGTATTGAAGATTTTTTAAGCGGAAATGCGAAATCTTTATTTGGAAATGTGAAATTGCTTTCAAAAGTTGTTTTGGATAATTTTAAACCGATGATTCCAAAAGCTTTCCATAAAATTTGGAAAAACGGCATTGAGTCAAACGCGTATTATTTAAAATTATGCGGCTCAGGCGGCGGCGGTTATATTTTAGGATTTACAGAAGATTACGATCAGGCTAAAGTGCTTCTAAAAGATTATAAACTGGAATTGGTTTATAGATTTTAACAAAATAATCACAAAAAAAGTAAAGTTTAATAACATAGTTTAATTGTTGAATTTTATTTCACTTCACTATGGATTTACTTGAAATAGCCAAAAAAAACAGCAAAAAAAACGCGCCTATTTACATTAAATTGCTGAGTTTATTTTCAGTTGTAAGAGGTTATAACATTGCACTTATTGTGATTGCGCAATACTTGGCTTCCATATTTATTTTTTCTCCCGAAAAAGAGTTAAAGCACGTAATGCTCGATATTAATTTGTATTTTATTGTGCTTTCAACAATTTGTGTGATTGCTTCGGGTTACATCATCAATAATTTTTACGATTTTGAAGCAGATAAAATCAACCGTCCAATAAAAGCCACCATAGATTCCATTGTTGCTCAAAAAACAAAATTGCAGCTTTACTTCGTCTTAAATTTTTTAGGAGTTCTTATCGCCTTTTTGGTTTCGTGGAGAGCGGCATTGTTTTTTTCGGTGTATATTTTTTTAATCTGGTTTTATTCCCATAAACTTAAAAAATATCCTTTAACCGGACTTTTTTCAGCGGCAATTTTAGCCATTTTGCCGTTTTTTGCCGTTTTTGTTTACTATAAAAACTTTTCAGAAATTATTTTTACCCACGCGGCTTTTCTGTTTTTTATTTTATTGATTAGAGAATTGATCAAAGATTTGGAAGGAATAAAAGGCAATTTTATTCATAATTACCAAACGATAGCTGTAAAATATGGAGAACATTTTACCAAAATTTTGATCACCATTTTGGTGTTTTTAACGTTAAATCCAATCTATTTTTTACTGAAATACCCCGAAATTGGCGGGATGAAATACTATTTTTACATCAGTGGCGTGGTACTGTTCTTATTTGTGCTTTTGCTATGGTTCAGCAAAAGTAAAACTAATTATACCTTGCTGCATTTTGTGTTGAAAATGATGCTGCTTGCAGGCGTATTTAGCTTGGCTTTAATAGACTACTCGGTCATCATAAATAAAATTCTTTTAAAATAAAAACTATAATCTTCATAATTAGCAGAATATAAATTATTTTTGCCAAAAATTAAAAAAAATGAATTCAAGTAAAAACTCGTCGGGAGGACGACACCAAGGTAAAAAAAAACCTCAAACCAGCACTGGTAAAAAATCTGAACCTAAAAAGTTTGAAGCCAAAAAGAAACCTTTAACTACTGCAGACAGAAAGTCTGAACCTAAAAAGTTTGATGCCAGTAAGAAACCTTCGGGCAACTTCAGGGACAAACCGGCTTTTAAAAGGGAAAGCCCATTTTCAAAAAAAGCAAGACCAGTTTCAGGAGAAGAAAGACCAACCCCAAAACCAAAACAAGTTAAACCGGAAAACGGCATTGAAGGCATCCGTTTAAATAAATATATTTCAAACTCTGGCATTTGTTCACGTAGGGAAGCCGATGTTTATATTAAAGCAGGAAGTGCCACCGTAAACGGAAAACTGGTGACTGAAATGGGGCATATAGTTACCCTTGGCGACGAAGTTCGGTTCGACGGTTCCTTAATTAACCAGGAGCAAAAAAGATATATTTTACTGAACAAACCAAAGAATTACATCACTACAATGGAGGATGAGCGCGGACGTAAAACCGTGATGGAATTAATTGCAAACGCCACAAAAGAACGTATTTATCCTGTTGGAAGATTGGACAGAAACACCACCGGACTTTTATTGTTTACAAATGATGGAGAGTTGGCAAAAAAATTGACGCATCCAAAGAGCAATATTCAAAAAATATACCACGTATCATTGGACAAAAAGCTGTCGAACAGCGATCTTATAAAAATTTCTGAAGGTTTTATGTTGGATGAAAAACGTGTGATAGTTGATGATATTTCCTATGTTGTGAATCAACCAAAAACAGAAGTTGGCGTTAAAATTCATTCCGGAAGAAATAGAATTGTGCGCAGAATATTTGAACATTTTGAGTACAGCGTGGTAAAACTTGACCGCGTAATTTTCGCCGGACTCACAAAAAAAGATTTACCTCGAGGCCATTGGCGCCATTTAACAGAAATGGAATTAAATACCTTAATGATGCTTTAAATCATAAAAACAAAAACCAAGATTAGTCTTGGTTTTTGTTTTTTATAAGATTTCTTTTCAATATTGATTTAAATAATTTTTTGGTGTTATAATTTTTTTATATTTGGCATTATACAAAGAAGTAATTAAGTAACCAATTTTATTTATTTAAGTCTAACTATATAACCATTTTGTTATGAAAAGAATAATTGTCGATTATAAAAAGCTAACCTCTGAAATTCTTAATTTGCTGGTTGAGAAATTTCCTGACGGTTATGGCATTAGGGATATTATTAGATTCACTAACCATAAAGGGCAATATGTAGAAGCTGTTGAAGTTGCTACCGAAGACACCATTTACCTGGTAAAAATTAGCGATGAGCTGGTGGACAGTATGGAAAATTTTTATGAAGAGGAAGAAGATGACAATATTGAAAGAGATTTAGAAATTGACTTAGATTTGAATTTAAAAGTACCTCTTGAGGGTGAAAATGATTTGGATGATGATGATTTGGATATTGATGAAAATGGTGATGAAAACGGGGATGAAAATGGAGAAATAAACGGTGAAGAAGATTACAATGAGGAAATTGATGATGAAGATGATAAATAAAGACTTTTAACTATCAGCATATATTTCTTATTTAATACCTTAGATTTCTATTTTCCAGACACTTTCCGCTATAAATTAAAAAACCCTTAAAAATCGAATGATTTTTAAGGGTTTTACTTTTCTTGTGTGGTGCCTCCAGGAATCGAACCAGGGACACAAGGATTTTCAGTCCTTTGCTCTACCAACTGAGCTAAGGCACCATCGCTTTAGCGGTTGCAAATATAAATTTATTTTTTAGACATATCAAAACAATTTAAAAAAATCTGTTGTATTTTTGAACTCTTTAAGAAATAAGAATGAACTTAATTATAGATGTAGGCAATACAAGAATTAAAACTGCTGTTTTTGATAACAGCAAATTGATTCATAATGAAAGCATTACTAAAGAATCATTTGTTTCTGAAGTTATTGATACAATAAAAAAATACCAATGCACCAATGCAATTATTTCTTCAGTTGGCTCCTTAAAAAAATCAGAAATAGCAAAATTGCATGCTGAAATTAACTTAATTGAGCTTGATTACAACACCAAAGTACCGTTTGTGAACAAATATGCCACACCAAAAACCTTAGGTGTCGACAGAATTGCATTGGTTTCTTCGGCGATATCAAAATATGCCAACAAAAATGTTTTAATCATTGATGCAGGAACTTGTATTACGTATGACTATGTTAATAACGAAGGAATTTATTATGGTGGTGCAATTTCACTAGGACTGCAAATGCGCTACAAAGCATTAAATGTTTTTACTGAAAACCTACCATTGCTGGAGCCTTCAGAAAAATTTGAATTGGTTGGAAATTCAACCGAAACAAGCATTCATTCTGGTGTAATTAATGGCATTATCAATGAAATTGATGGAATTATCAATCAGTATAGAAAAAAAAATGTAGATTTAACAGTTGTTTTAACAGGAGGAGACGTAAATTTCTTGTCAAATAGATTAAAAAATAGCATATTTGCCAATCCTAATTTTTTGTTAGAAGGATTGAACACAATTTTGACTTATAATATAAAGTAAATGATAAAAAAAATAATAGTAATTATAACACTATTTGTATCTATTGTCGGTTTTTCACAAAAAAACAATACATCATCTTATTCTTTTTTCGGAATTGGAGATAAAAATAACGAAAGCACTGTTGAACAATTAAGTATGGGCGGTGTTGGCGTTTCATTAAACGAAAGCTATCGTTTAAATTTTTTAAATCCTGCGGCCAATGCTTCTTTGAGATTTACAACCTATGCTATGGCTATTGAAAGTTTGAACAATACTGCAAAAGACAGTAACAACAAACAAAGTGCTTCCGCTACCTATCTTTCTTATTTGGCTATAGGGTTTCCTTTAGGTGAAAAAGGAGGAATGACCATTGGTTTGTTGCCAAATTCTACCGTAGGATATTCGTTGGTTTCTAATGAATACGATGCTGAGGATAACCTTACAGAAGTTACGCAATATATTGGTGACGGCGGAACAAATAAAGTGTTTTTAAGTGTTGGATACAAGCCGTTTAAAAACTTCAGTGTTGGTTTACAAGGGAATTATATTTTCGGAAAAATTGAAAATAGCATCTTAAATCAGGTGAAAGGCGCTTCTTTAGCCACAAAATACCAAACAACTTCAAGCATAAAAGGACTTACTTTAAATGGTGGATTTCATTATAAAGGAAAAATGAATGATAAAATGGATATCCTTTTAGGAGGAAATTTTAATTTTAACAATGAAATTGAAGCTACAGGCAATGAGTATTTATATTCAGTATCGTTAGGAACATTTGAATCGCCTCGCGACACCATTTTAAACAAAAACAGCACTGGAATTCTTAAATCCCCTTTAAAATCAACTTTAGGTCTGGGATTGGGTAAAGACAACAAATGGTATGCCGGTGTTGATTACAGTTTTCAAAATGCCTTAGAATTAAGTGGCGGCGTTTTTAACAATTATTCAAAAATTGATTACGATAATTATAGTAAAATAGCAGTGGGTGGTTTTTACACTCCTAAATTTAATTCGATCACCAGTTATTGGGATAGAGTAACTTACAGAGCCGGAGTTAAATTTGAAAACACCGGGTTGTTGGTTGATGCATCAGGAAATGGAACCAATTTTACTGCGATTGATGATTTTGGCATATCTTTTGGAGTAGGGTTACCAATGAGTAAGCAACTGTCTAATTTGAATATCGGATTTGAGGTAGGTAAAAGAGGACAAACAGCGAATGGCTTAGTACAAGAAAATTATGTTAATTTTCGATTAGGTCTTTCATTAAACGATAAATGGTTTAAAAAATTAGAAATATTTTAATTAAAAATTAAGACGATGAGACAAATGAGACAAATTTTAGCTGTATTATTTTTTATAGTTTCAGCCCCGGTTGTTTTTTCACAAGCCGACAATGAAGAATGTATTGTAAAATACAATTTATTCAAAGGCGATTACAGTGCCGGAAAATATGATGTTGCTTACGAAAATTGGTTATGGACTATGGACCATTGTCCAACACTTACCGTAAACATTTATAAGCTGGGTATTAAAATTGCCGAAAGCCGATTGGAAGCCGCAACAACGCCAGCCGATAAAGCAGCTGCAGTAAAACTTGTTGAAAGAGTTTATACCCAAAGATTGGAGCATTTTCCTCAAGACTTAGCGAGAGTTTATAGTGATTTCGCAACTTTTAAAGATGCGCAAGGTGCGTCAGAAGATGCAGTCTTCGTTTTATTGGAAAAATCTTTTAAAGCCGATGTAACTGACATTTCTCCAGCAAATATTTACAGGTATTTTGATATCATATTAAATAAATATAAAGACACAAATGCACAAAAAGTATTTGACACTTATGATGAAGTAGGTGAAGGTCTTGAATTAAAGAGAGAAGAATATTCAAAACAATTAGATATAATTACAGCGAAAGATTCAACCACTTTAAGTGATCGAGATAAAAATAACAAAATCGCTTATGAACAACATTTAAGCAATTTAGACATTGTTGAAACATCACTAGATGCAAAATTGGCAGCAATTTCAACCTGTGCGAACTTGATTCCTTTAAACAAAAAGTATTTTCAAGAAAACAAAACAGATGCTGTTTGGTTAAAAAGAGCCGTATCCAGAATGTATAACAAAGAATGTACAGATGATGCTTTCTATGACGTATTGGTTGAGGCTTATGTTAAAGCAGATCCTTCTCCTCAAGCTTCTGTGTTTTATGCCGATATTTTAATGAAAAACGGAGAGACCAACAAAGCAATGGAGTATTTCAAAAAAGCGATAGAGCAGGAAACAGATTCTTATAACAGAGCTAAATATGCATTTAAAGTTGCTCAAATTTTAAGAAAAAAAGGCAGACTGGAAGAAGCAAGAACCTATGCTTATAAAGCCCTGGATTTTCAACCAAGGATGGGTAATGCCTATTTGTTAATAGCAAGTATGTATGCAGCAAGTGCAAACTCTTGTGGAAATGATGTGGTTTCTAAAAGAATGGTTTATGTGGCTGCTTTAAATAAAGCATTAAAAGCAAGATCTGTAGATCCTAGTATCAGTACATTGGCAAATAGATTTATTGCAAACTATTCAGAAAATGTGCCAACTAAAAAAGATTTATTTGTGGCAGGCGTACAATCAGGATCAAGCCATAGAATTGGCTGTTGGATTAATGAAACAGTTATAGTACCTTAAATTAGATTTAAAATATTAAAATTGATATATTTGTTGAATGACAAAATCAGTTGTTAATAATATAAAATGCATTGCTGTGGTTTTCGCCTCAGCAATGTTTTTTTCATGTACAAACGATGTAAAAGAGGTACGGGATTTTTTGGCTGATAAAAATTTGCCTATTGGAGAAGCCTTCAATATTAACCACAAACACACCGATTCTGGGCGTGTGGATATTAAAATGAGAGCGCCATTGATGCTGGATTTCAGCAATAGGGAAAATCATCCTTACAATGAATTTCCTAAAGGAATAAAAATCACCACCATTGAAAAAAATGGAGATTCTGTAACTGTAGAAGGTGATTATGCGAAAAGTTATCGGAAAACGCAAGTTTCTGAAATAAAAGACAATGTGGTGATCATCAACTACGCTCAAAAAAACAAATTGGTAACCGAACAAATTTATTGGGATCAAAAAACCCGTTATTTTTTTACTGAAAAAAAATTCACCTTTTACACCACAACTGATACTATTTACGGAACCGGTTTTGAATCAACAGAAGATTTAAAAACATGGTGGGTTAAAAATCAGAGCGGCGTTATTAACATTAAAGAATAAGAGATGCAAAACCTTTGGAAAATATTTGAATATGGGTATTTAGTTATAGCCATCGTATTTAGCGTAGAAACTGTATTAAAATGGAATGAAGACAGAGAACGTGCATATTTGCTGGCCGGATTTTCAATATTGGCAGTTTTTATGTATTTTTTCAGAAGACGATTCAGAAAAAAACGGGAAACACCAAACAATTTGTAATTGGAAATTCAAATTGTAGTCATATTAATTTCAATACTGCTTTCCGCTTTCTTTTCAGGAATGGAAATCGCCTATATTTCTGCCAATAAATTTCAAATTGAACTTCAAAAAAAGAAGGAAGGTTTCACCTCTAAAATTGTTAGCAGAATAACGGCAAAATCATCAAAATTTATTACCACCATGCTGGTTGGCAATAATATTTCTTTGGTAATTTACAGTTTCTTTATGGCTGAAATTATTACCGATAATTTGCTTGGTTTCCATTTAAATGATTTTTCAACCTTACTCATTCAAACCGTAATTTCAACCATCATTATTTTGGTTACCGCTGAATTTTTGCCAAAAGCAATATTTAGAATTTATGCCAACGAAATGTTTTGGTTTTTTGCACCGCTCGCTTACTTTTTTTACATCATCTTTTATTTTGTTTCTGCTTTTATTACCGCAATTTCCGATTTTTTGTTGAAAACATTTTTTGACACAACTGGAGATGTGAAACAAACAGAATTTAGCAAAGAAGAACTTGGGAATTATATCACCAAACAACTCGAAAACAGTGATGATTTGGAAGATGTGGATTCTGAAATCCAGATTTTTCAAAATGCGCTGGAGTTTGATTCAGTAAAGGCTCGTGAAATTATGATTCCCAGAACCGAAATTGTGGCAGTGGACATTAATGATGATATTGACGAGTTAAAGCAGTTATTTATAGAAACCGGGTATTCTAAAATTTTGGTGTACAACAATTCCTTGGACAATGTTTTGGGCTATGCAATTGCTTTTGAAATGTTTAAAAAACCAAAAGATATTAAAGCCATCTTGTTGCCTGTAGTGTTTGTTCCTGAAAGTATGATGATTATCAATGTGCTAAATATTTTAATCAAAAAGAAAAGAAGCATCTCTGTGGTGTTGGATGAATTTGGCGGAACCTCAGGAATTATCTCCATTGAAGATATTGTTGAAGAATTATTTGGGGATATTATTGACGAACATGACACCGTTGATTTGCTGGAAAATAAAATTACCGATAATGAATATGAGTTCTCGGCACGTTTGGATGTTGATTATTTAAATGAAACCTATGATTTAAATATTGAAGAAAATGAAGCCTATGAAACCTTGGGCGGATTCATTGTTTACCACAACGAAGACATTCCAAAAGAAAATGAAATCATTGAAATAAATAATTTATATTTTAAAATGTTAAAGGTAGATTCTTCCAAAATTATGGAAGTTTACCTAAAAGTTTTAGATAAAGAGGATTAAAGGTTTAGGTCAATATAAAATTACCTTTTTTTTGTAATTAATATTGATTATTTCACTTTCATAATTAAATACTTAATCGTATTTTCGCACACTGTAATAAAAGAAAATAACTATAGAAATGGCAATTTTATCAAAAATTAGAGATCGTTCAATGTTCCTAATCCTTATTGTGGGTTTAGCGCTTTTTGCATTTGTATTAGATCCAAGTTCAATTCAGCAATTTTTTAGCTCAACCAAAACAAACTCAATTGGTGAAGTGAATGGAGAAAACATTGACAGAGAGGAATTTGCGAGGCTTGTAGAAAATTATAAATCACAAAGTGGAGGCAGAGTTACTCAAATGCAGGCGGTGAATGCTGTTTGGAATAATTTGGTTGGCGAAAAAATATTCCAATCTCAATTAGAACAAGCCGGAATTGTTGTGGGCGAAAAGGACATTTGGGATGCCATGGTTTCCTTGCCGGAAATTCAAAATTCTCCGCTTTTTCAAAATGAAGCAGGTCTTTTTAATGAAGAAAAATTAAAGGAATATATTGCCAATATGAAAGTTGATGCGGAAGCCGGAAACAGCCAAGCATGGTTAAATTGGTTAGAAACTGAAAAAAGCATCAAACAAAATCTTGAACGTATGGCTTATACCACTTTGGTTTCAGCCGGTTTAGGAGCTTCTTTAAAAGAAGGTGAACGCGATTATTTGTACCAAAACACAAAAATGGACGGGCAATTTGTTTATGTTCCTTATTCGTCCATTTCTGATGATTTGGCAAAGGTATCCAAGGAAGAAATTCAAAAATATTTGGAGAAAAATTCCAAAAGGTTTAAATCTGAAGCCACCCGTTCTTTAGAATATGTGAAATTTGATATTGCACCATCCGATTCAGACGATGAATATGCTAAAACGGAAGTGATGAACTTTGTTAATGACCGAGAGGAATTCAGCAATGCCGCAAATGCGAAGGTTCAAATTTCAGGTTTGAAAAATGCCACCAATTATGAGGCGTTTTTAAGCGATAATAAATCCGATTTGGGTTTTGACAGCGGCTATTATTATAAAAATCAATTTCCGCCAGCCGTTGCCGACACCATTTTTAAAGCTTCTGTTGGAGATATTGTTGGACCATTTAAAGACAATGGTTTCTATAAAATTTCAAAAATTGTTGATTTTGCACAATTGCCAGATTCTGTGAAGTCAAGCCATATTTTAATTCCTTATGCAGGCGCTGTTAGATCTGCTTCAATAAAAACAAAAGAAGAAGCCAAGAAAACGGCCGACAGTATTTTTGCATTGGTTAAAAACGACAAAACAAAATATACTGAAATTGCCGATGAAGTTAATACCGATGGCACAAAAGGAAAAGGAGGCGATATTGGATGGATCAGAAAAGACCAGGCTTTTTCAGCTTCTTTTGATAAAGATTTTGCCAATTATATTTATAAAAATGCAACAGGCAGCATCGCCGTAGTTGAAACTGCATTTGGTTTTCACGTAATTAGGGTTGATGAACAAAAAAAAGCTGATAGAGCTGTAAAACTGGCAACTTATGCCCGTTTGATCGATCCTTCTGAAGCTACAGAAAATGCAATTTTTGAAAAAGCGGAAACGCTTACAGCCAATTTGGCCAATGATGAAAAATTAGAAGACATTGCTAAGAAAGAAAATTACAATGTACAGTCTGCATTAAATATTAAAGTGTTGGAAGAAAATATTCCAGGTTTAAGCGGTCAACGCCAAATTGTTATTTGGGCATTTGCAAAAGAGAGAAAGCTGGGCGATTCTAAACGCTTTGACGTTGATGTTGATGGCAAAAGAAGTTATGTTGTGGTTGTGCTTAAAGGCAAATCAGAGAAAGACGGCTTGGTGGTGAATTCAGAAATCTTGTCTAAAATTCAGCCTGAGCTCATCAACAAGAAAAAATCGGCATTGATCAATGCAAAAATAAAAGGAGCTACCTTAGAAGAAATTGCAAAAAACACCAATACAACGGTTAGCCCTGCTTTAAGTGTAACTTTGGCAAGTCCATTGTTAACAGGTGCTGGAAATGAGCCAGCTGTTGTTGGCGCAATGTCTACCATAAAATTAAATGAAGTTTCTAAGCCAATAGACGGCAATATGGGCGTGTTTGTGGTTAAAGTTGATAAACGGGATACCCCAATAAAATTGGATAACTATGAGACTTTCCGCAATAAAATAATAGATAATTTAAAAGGAAGATCTTTTATGCTGTTTCAAGTATTAGAAGAAACTGCCAAGATTAAAGATTTTAGAGGCGAATTCTATTAATGCAATAAAACTAATAAATAAAAAAAGCGGACTTATGGTCCGCTTTTTTTATTTATAATTCAAGTTAAAAGCTAAAATTTCAGCCGTTGATGAAGCATTGAATATTGCTTTTTTTAGTTATGGTAACGAATATATGATAATAAAAAAGCGAGCATCAGCTCGCTTTTTTAACTTTATATTAATTCCCCCTTCGGGGGTTAGGGGGCTTTTTACCCGTTCATAGAGATTAAAAACTCTTCGTTTGAAGTGGTGTATTGAATTTTGCTTTTAATGAATTCCATAGCTTCTACAGGATTCATATCGGCCAAATATTTTCTTAGGATCCACATACGTTTTACCGTTTTTGGGTCTAACAATAAATCATCTCTTCGTGTGCTCGATTTAACAAGGTCAATAGCCGGATAAATTCTGCGGTTGGCAATATTTCTTTCCAATTGAAGTTCCATGTTACCCGTACCTTTAAACTCTTCAAAGATTACTTCATCCATTTTTGAACCTGTTTCAGTCAGTGCCGTTGCAATAATGGTTAAAGAACCACCATTTTCAATATTTCTCGCTGCTCCAAAAAATCGTTTTGGTTTGTGCAATGCGTTGGCGTCAATACCACCCGATAAAATTTTACCCGATGCTGGCGCAACCGTATTGTAAGCCCTGGCCAAACGCGTGATGGAATCCAATAAAATAACCACATCGTGTCCGCACTCAACCAAACGTTTTGCTTTTTCCAAAACAATATTGGCAACTCTTACGTGTTTTTCAGCCGGTTCGTCAAAAGTTGATGCAACAACTTCGCCTCTTACGCTTCGTTGCATATCGGTAACTTCCTCTGGTCTTTCATCAATTAAAAGAATAATTTGATAAACTTCCGGGTGATTTGAAGCAATTGAATTTGCAATATCCTTCAACAACATGGTTTTACCAGTTTTCGGCTGCGAAACAATCATTCCCCTTTGTCCTTTTCCAATCGGACAAAATAAGTCGATGATTCTTGTTGAAAGCGTGCTGTTTTTTCCTGCCAAATTAAATTTTTCTTCAGGAAAAAGCGGCGTTAAATGCTCAAAAGAAACGCGGTCTCTAACCACATTCGGATTTAAACCGTTTATTTTTGAAACACGAATTAAAGGAAAATATTTTTCGCCTTCTTTTGGTGGTCTAACCACACCCTTTACGGTATCTCCGGTTTTTAAACCAAACAATTTAACTTGTGATTGCGATAAGTAAATATCATCTGGCGATGAAAGGTAGTTGTAATCGGATGAGCGTAAAAAACCATAACCATCTGGCATCATTTCCAACACACCTTCACTTTCAATAATCCCGTCAAATTCATAATCAGGATCTCTAAAGCGATTTCCAGGTTTGCGTGGACCTTTTTCTCTTTGTTGGTTTGCTTGTTGGTTGCCTTGTTGCTGGTTGCCTTGTTGTTGGTTGCCTTGTTGTTTTGGCTGTTTAATAAGCAGTTTAGGCTGGTTTTGCTGAGTTCTTTCTTGTACGTTTTCAGTAACATCAACACTTGTTTCAATGCTTTCTGGCTGACTTTCAGTTTCCGTTTTTGTTTCCAGTCTGGCCGATTTTTTAATGGCAATTTTTACACCATCAGTTCTAACTAAAGGTTTTTCAACAGTTTCCTCTTCGGTATTTTCAACAGGCGTTTCCTGTGTAAATTTTACGGCCTTTTTAATGGCTTTTTTTACCACAGGAGCCTGAATTGGTTTTGTGGTTTCTTCAACTTCAGCTTTTTCTACAGCAGCGAAAAGTTCGGGCGCTTTTTCTTTTTGTTGTTGTGAGGCTGGAGCGTTTTTGTTTGCTTTGGGCTGATTTGCTTTTTTTACGATGCGTTTGCGTTTTGGCTTGTCATCATCAGATAAAGCTTCAATTTTGGAAGGAGTTGGAGGAGCAGCGGCTTGAACGTCTAGTATTAAATAAACCAATTCTAGTTTTTTTAATTGACTAAACTTTTTTGCTCCAACTGTTTTAGCAATCTCTTGTAATTCTGAAAGAGATTTATCCTTTAGTTCGGAAATTTCAAACATTATGTAAATGTGTAATAATTGTTAGTGAATAAATATGATGATCTTATTAATTTAAGAATTTCATTTTGAGTTAATCTGGGTGGTGATATTTTTTAGTTGTAGGTCCTGTATATAATTATGCGGTAGGACATTGCAAATATAATAATTTATTTTAGATAGTAATCTTTTAATCTTTAAAAATAAAACGTATTTTTGCTGCAATTGGTTTAAATATGATTCAAAGAATACAATCGATATATTTATTAATTGCCACAGTGCTTTCGGGAGGGTTAATTTTCTCTTTCAATTTATGGATCACCGAGCAGGGAACTAAATTTTACGCATTCGATTCAATAAGTTCAACCAATTTGGTCTTGGCAAGTGTTTTTGTATTGTTCATAGCATCGGCCATTCTAACGCTCCTCGCAATTTTTCAGTTTAAAAAAAGACAGCTGCAATTTGTTTTAGGGAGGTTAGCAATTTTGATTAATTTTATTTTAGTAGGCATTCTCGTGTATTTTACACAAAACTTATCTGGAGAATTTAAGGTTTCTGAGAAGGGTATTGGGTTGCTCATTCCTATTTTTACAATTGTTTTTGTGGTTTTGGCCAACAAAGCGATTAAAAAGGATGAAGAACTCGTGAAATCTGTGGATAGATTGCGATAAACCTACAATCTTTGTATATTAGTGCGCAGAAACCATTTCAAATTCGTTTGAAATGGTTTTTTTATTTTAAGGGCGTTCCCCGCCGGCTGGCGGGTCGGGCTTTCACTACTCGCATTTTTTTTTGCGAAAAGCAACTAAAAAAGTGCTCAAACATACCGTTCAATCCCTTACGCAAATTGATTTTTGATTGACGATTTTAAAATGGCTTAATCAAATCTTAAACAAAAAAAAATCGCGCTCTTTGCGTTTTTTCTTTGCGTTACTTGCGGTTAAGACAAATTTCAATTAAATTGATTTTTATATTTTTAAACTTGAAACATTTAAATTTTCAACTTCCGTCTTCCGACTTCCGTCTTCCGACTTCCATCTTCCGACTTCCGTCTTCCGTCTTCCGACTTCCGTCTTCGGACTTCAAGCCCTTTTCTCAAGTTCTATAATTTCCAAATTGGTAACAGCATCTTCATGAATTTCAAACCGAAGCATCGTTCTTACCGTATGAAATCCGTATTTCCCTGCCGCTCCCGGATTCATATGAAGCAAATTCAGTTTTTTATCAAACATCACTTTTAAAATATGAGAATGGCCGGTGATAAACAATTTCGGTGTATTTGTGGCAATTTCTTCCTTCACTCTCGGATTGTAATTGTTCGGATAACCACCAATGTGCGTCATCCAAACTGTTACTTTTTCAATGGTAAACTTGTTGTCCAACGGAAATTCGGCCCGCATCACAGCATCGTCAATATTTCCGTAAACTGCCCGCAAAGGCTTTAGCTTTTTCAGGGCGTCAACCACCTCAAAAGAACCAATATCGCCAACGTGCCATACTTCATCAGCCTTTTTTACAAACTTTAATATTTGGTCATCAATATAGCCGTGGGTATCAGAAAGCAATAAAATTTTTTTCATTTGTTGTGAAATTAGGAACTCACAAATATGGCGTATATTTGCAACTGCACAAAAATAGCATTTCAATTGAGATATTTTATCAAATTAGCATATAAAGGAACCAACTATCACGGATGGCAAGTGCAGCCCAATGCGTTAACGGTGCAGGAATTGTTGAACAAATCATTCTCAACCATTTTTAGGACACCGCTTGAAATTGTTGGTGCGGGAAGAACCGATACCGGTGTTCACGCCGAGGAATTTTTTGGGCATGTGGATATTGAAAAGGAATTTAATCCGCAAGAAATTATATACAAATTGAATGGTTTGTTGCCCGATGACATTGTGGTTTACGACATATTTGAAACCACAGAAAATGCCCACGCACGTTTTGATGCCACCAGCAGAAGCTATGAATACCGAATATTTTTGGGTAAAAATCCGTTTTTAACCGAAACCGCCTGGCAGTTAATCACCACCAGATTGGCGGTTGAAAAAATGAACGAAGCGGCCGAAATTTTAAAAACCCACACCAATTTTAAATGTTTTTCACGCTCAAATTCCGACGTAAGAACGTATAATTGTAACATTATGCAGGCCGGTTGGAAACAAAACGATCAATTGTTGGTGTTTCATATTACAGCCGATCGCTTTTTAAGAAATATGGTGCGTGCCATTGTGGGCACTTTAATTGAAATAGGAAAAGGAAAAATGACGTTGGATGAATTTATACAAGTTATAGAAAGTGAAAACAGGTGCAACGCCGGACCGTCAGCGCCAGCGCAAGGATTATTTTTAACGCAGGTAACTTATCCAAAAACAATCAGTAAAAATGAGTAAAAAAGTTACAGGCAACGCTTTTGACGCAAAAATATTTAACCGCTTATTGGGTTTTTCCAAAAAATACCGATGGGA
Source organism: Lutibacter sp. (assembly GCA_030656195.1). GTDB lineage: Bacteria > Bacteroidota > Bacteroidia > Flavobacteriales > Flavobacteriaceae > Lutibacter. Next base: position 3,637 of record JAUSOJ010000148.1, on the reverse strand, counting down.
ATTTTTTATAGGCACTTTTTCGGCAATTTTACTGTCGCTGGCTACCGTTGCGAGACCAATTTTATTGCAGGAAATTGTAAATATCTACTTCAAAAATAAGGACAAAGAAGGAATTTTATACTTCTCAATGTTGATGGTTGTTTTTTTAATAGCCGAAGTTTTATTGCAGTTTATTTTTATTTATAAAGTGAATTGGCTGGGACAGCATATTATTAAGGACATCAGGGTGCAGCTAAACAAGCATATGCTGCAATTTAAAATGTCGTATTTCGACAATTCTTCGGTGGGAAAATTGGTGACGCGTTTGGTTTCTGATACTGAAACAATCGCGCAATTTTTCGGACAAGGATTGTTTATGATCATCAGTGATTTGTTAAAAATGCTGGTGGTGGCCATTGTGATGCTTTGGATGAACTGGAGAATGGCTTTGATTGCGTTTATTGTGCTTCCGGTTTTGATTTACGCCACCAAATTATTTCAAATTGCCATTAAATCGGCTTTTCAGGAAGTGCGGATTCAAGTGGCGAATTTAAATGGTTTTGTGCAGGAACGCGTTACGGGAATGAAAATTGTGCAGTTGTTCAACCACGAAAAAGTGGAATATGAAAAATTTGTCAAAATCAATGATTTACACAAAAAAGCAAACATCAGAACAGTTTGGTATTATTCTATTTTCTTCCCGATTGCCGAAATTTTGGCTTCTATTTCTGTCGGATTGTTGGTTTGGTACGGCGGCTTGGATATTGTAAACAACGGAACTACAGAAATCGGACAAATAATCGCATTTATTATGATGGCCCAAATGTTGTTTAGGCCATTAAACCAGATTGCCGATAAATTTAACACGCTGCAATTGGGAATGGTTGCCGGTGACAGGGTTTTTGAAGTGTTGGACACCAAAGATCAAATTGCCCAAACCGGTGATTTGGAAGCGAAAAGTTTTAAAGGCGATATTGAATTTAAAGATGTTCGTTTCAGTTATAACAAGGGTGAAGAAGTTTTAAAAGGAATCTCATTCAAGGTAAATGCAGGCGAAACTGTGGCCATTGTTGGGGCAACCGGCGCTGGAAAATCTACCATCATCAATTTGGTCAATCGTTTTTATGAGATTGATCAGGGCGAAATTTGTATTGATGGCACAAATATTTTGAAATACACATTGCCTTCCTTGAGAAATCAGATTGCCGTGGTTTTACAAGATGTTTTTCTGTTTTCCGACTCCATTTATAACAATATTGCATTAAGCGATGAATCAATTACTTTAGATCAGGTGATTGATGCCGCCAAAGAAATTGGCATTCACGAATTTGTTATGAGTTTGCCAAACAATTATAGTTATAATGTGAAGGAACGCGGCGGTATGTTGTCTACAGGACAACGTCAGTTAATTGCTTTTTTACGCGCCTATGTCAGTAAACCAAGCATTTTAATTTTAGATGAAGCAACCTCATCCATCGATTCTTATTCAGAAAAATTGATTCAGGAGGCCACAGATAAAATTACAAGGCATCAAACTTCCATCATTATTGCGCACAGGTTAACAACCATAAAAAAAGCCGATAAAATTATTGTGATGGATAAAGGACACATTGTGGAACAAGGTTCGCATTTGGAATTGCTGGAGAAAAATGGCTATTACAAAACGCTGTATGATATGCAATTTTCCAATGAAATGGTTTAGTTGCTGTTTAATTGTTTAGTTGTTTGTTTGATTAACCGTTAATTAGTTATTTCAACATATAACATTTAACGTATAACATTTAACACAGAACTTAATTAAGGTCATACCTAATCATTTCAATAAGTTCCTGGGTATTTTTGAACAACACAAATTCTCCGTCTTTTATATACGATATTTTGCCCGTTTCTTCTGAAACTATCAAACAAAGTGCGTCCGTTTTTTCGGTAATTCCAATGGCAGCTCTATGGCGCAATCCAAATCGTGCCGGGATGTTTTTTGCGGAAAGCGGCAAAACAACCCTGGTGGCTATGATAAAGTTATCTTTTATAATTACCGCACCGTCGTGTAACGGACTGTTTTTATAGAAAATGCTTTCCAAAATGGGCTGGTTGACTTCGGAATTCATTTTATCGCCGGTAGCTTTCACAAAATCTAAATTATGCGTTCTTTCCAAAACCAATAAAGCGCCAGTTTTTACGGCCGACATCGATTCGCAGGCTTTAACGATGGTTTCTACATCCATAGTAATATAAATTTCACTTTTCAAAAAGTTGATTTGTTTTAAAAAACTTTTTCGGTTGGTGAAATTTGTGGAGCCCAGCATCAGCAAAAATTTTCGAACTTCAGGCTGAAAAACAATAAGTATGGCGATAGCGCCCAAACTAACAAGTGTTCCCAGCAAACCGCTAAGCATTTCCATTTGAAGCGCTTGGGTTATTTTCCAAATAATGATAACAAGTCCAATCCCAATAAAAATATTGATGGCAACACTTCCTTTCAAAAGTTTGTACACATAGTAAAGCAGCGTAGCCACCAAAACGATGTCTAAAATATCAAGATAAGAAAAATTCAGAAAATCGAACATTCAATTTGTTTTTGTAAAAATAGGAAAAAAAGATGGCTTGTTAAACAGTTAATTGAACCAATAGGCCTAACCTTCATTTTCGTTATAAATAAATTCAATCTGATTTATTAAAATGTTTTCACGGCTTAGATTTTGAATAATTGTTCTGTAAAATAAATAGTCCTGATACATTAAGTTCCGATTAAAGTTTAAATGAAGCATCATTTGTTTGTCTTCAGCATACAATTTTAAAAGTGCCGTGAGTTCCTTTTTGAAATTTAATCGGTCGGTTTTCACCCCATTAATTAAAGCGCTGTTTTTATTAAAAACCAGATGTACATTATGGTAATTTATATAATCGGCGTTGTTTTCTGTAAATTTATTGGACAAAAAGCCATCAATTTTAAAAGTGACGCCATCAAAATCCAAAAAGGAAAGTCGTTTTGAAATGGTGTCGGAATAGCTAAAATAATCGAGCATTCCTTTTTCTGAATGCATAGAGTTTGCGTGCTTGTCCTGCAGCATTATAATGGAAGGCATAATTGCTTTTAAAGGCAATCGTTTGTCGATATTATAAATCCAATGCGTAGTGCTGATGGTGTTTTTTCGATTAACAACGGCTATGGTGTCGTTGTTTTTAACTTCAAAAAACAGCCAAACTTGCGAATGATTTTGTATTTCCTGAACTCCTTTTTCGGCCAAAGTGGGTATTTTGACTTCTTTTTTTGCGCAGGCAAGCATTAAAAAAGGAAGAAATACGAGCAGTAATTTTTTCATAACTTATTGTTTAACAATGTTACAATTTTTACCGCTTCAACGGCTTCTTTTACGTCGTGAACCCTCAATATCGACGCGCCATGAAGCAACGCAATGGTATTTGCCGCCGTTGTTGCGTTTAAAGCAGCATCTGCAGTGATGTTTAAAGGTTTGTAAAGCATTCCTTTTCTAGACAAACCTGCGAGCAAAGGCGTTTCAAGGTTTTTGAACAGTTCTAAATGCTTTAATAATTGATAATTGTGTTCTGTGGTTTTTCCAAAACCAAATCCCACATCAGTAATAATATCGTTTACGCCGAGTTTGTGCAATTCGGCAATTTTTTTTGAAAAATAGTA
>JAUSOJ010000147.1 GCA_030656195.1 Lutibacter sp. | reverse complement strand
TTGGGTAAAGAAAAATCCCAAGTTTATGAAGATGCCGAAGATGGATTCGATTATAAAAAAGGAAGATTCAGCTTACGAAATTTTAATCTTTTGGGCAAAGAAGATTCCTTGACCATTCAACAATTTAAATCAGGGAAATTTATTACATCCTATGAAACTTTTGAGATTAATTTAATTGGATTGCCTTTTGAAATTAAAAAAGTGGAGGTGGACAATGTTAAAATTGATTTGGAGTCCAGCCTAAAAGGTAATGTTTTGGTGATTTCAAAAGAATTTACAGAGCTTCATATTATTGGCAAAAAAGCAATAATTATTGATTAAAGTAACTGTTTCATTACAATAAGACCTATAAAAGCAAAAAAGCTTCCCGAATAATAGGGAAGCTTTTTTGTTTATAGAAATTAAGACTTTATATACAAAAACATACGCAAATAATTTAAAAATTGAAATCGCGCAAGAGCGTTTTATTTTTGCGCAATTATGTATATTTGATTTGTTAAAAATTAAAAAGAAATCAAAATAAACACAACATGAAACTTTTAGAAAACAAAACTGCTTTAATTACGGGAGCAACCAGAGGAATAGGAAAAGGAATTGCACAAACTTTCGCAAAACAAGGAGCAAATGTCGCATTCACGTTTAGTTCTTCCCTTGAAGCGGCCCAAGAATTGGAAAAAGAATTGATGAGTTATGGCATAAAAGCAAAAGGATACCAATCAAATGCCGCTAATTATGAAGCTGCACAAGAATTGGCTGCAAATGTTTTAAAAGAATTTGGAACCATCGATATTTTGGTGAACAATGCAGGAATTACCAAAGACAATTTGTTGATGCGAATTTCTGAAGAAGATTTTGACACGGTGATTGAAGTGAATTTGAAATCGGTTTTCAATTTAACAAAAGCTGTAATTCGGCCAATGATGAAGCAACGTTCCGGTTCCATTATCAATATGAGTTCGGTGGTTGGGTTAAAAGGGAATGCCGGACAAGCAAATTATGCGGCTTCAAAAGCAGGAATTATCGGTTTTTCTAAATCAGTTGCATTGGAATTAGGCTCAAGAAATATTAGAAGCAACGTGATTGCGCCTGGATTTATTGAAACAGAAATGACCGCCAATTTACCTGAAGAAACAGTGAAACAATGGAGAGATGCCATTCCGTTAAAACGCGGCGGAACGCCTGAAGACATTGCAAATGCTTGTGTATTTTTAGCTTCGGATATGAGCTCTTATATTACCGGACAAACATTGAGCGTTGATGGGGGAATGTAAAAACCCCCTAATCCCTGCCTAGCCGGCAGGCAGGCCCGAAGTGGGAATTTTGAAATTGCAATACGGACAACATCTGCCAGATCTTGATAATTAAAGACTACATTGACTTTAAATGGAAACTGAAAAATTGTTATTGATAATTTTAGCGGTATTTGTAGCGCTGTTTATAGCTGTTTTTCAATATTTATGGAAAAATACAGCGCGAAGCCAATTGGATTATTGGCTTTCCTTTTTTAGATTTTTGACTATTTTTTTGATTTTGTTGTTATTGATAAATCCTTCATTTAAAAAAAACAATATTGAAATTATAAAACCAAATTTATTGGTTGCGGTTGATAATTCAAAATCCATTAAATACAATTCACAAAATGATGTTGTTCAAAATTTTGTGGAAAAAATCAAAAAGGATTCGGAATTAAACGACAAATATAACATCAGTTTTTATGGTTTTGGAAGCAATTTATATCCATTAAATGCGCTAAATTTCGAGGAAAGCCAAACAAATTTATCATTGCCTTTTCAAGAATTTTCAAAATTGTATAAAACAGGCACAAGTCCGGTTATTTTAATTTCAGACGGAAATCAAACTGTTGGAAACAGTGTTGAATTTGTAAATTATAAAAGTCCGGTTTTTCCATTTATTGTTGGCGACACCACTGTTTTTGAAGATATTTACATCAGCCAGTTAAATGTAAATCCGTTCGCATTTATAAACAATCAACTACCGGTTGAGTTATTTATCAACTATACAGGAAACAAACCTGTTACAAAAAACCTTAACGTTTATCACAAAGGAACTAAAGTTTATTCCGAGCAATTTCAATTTTCAAAATCACAAAATGTTAAAACAGCCAATTTTTTTTTAACGGCAGCGTCCAAAGGAACACAATTTTATACCGCTGCTGTTGATCCCTTGGAAAATGAGAAAAACATCCAAAATAACACAAAAAATTTCAGCATCAATGTTATTGAAGAAAAATCCCAAATTCTTATTTTATCGGCCATTGTCCATCCCGATTTGGGAATGCTGAAAAAAGCTATTGAAAGTAACAAACAAAGAACCGTAACCACGTCAACTGTGGTAAATTTTAAAGGTAAAATTACTGATTATCAGTTGGTTATTTTATATCAGCCAACAACGCTTTTTAAAAATGTTTTTGCGGAAATTAACCAAAAAAAGCTGAATTATTTTGTGATTACGGGGCGAAGCACTGATTGGACTTTTTTAAACAGCATTCAGGGAAGTTTTTCAAAAATAATAAGTTCAGAACTGGAAAATTTCCGTCCGGTTTTCAATGCCAATTACGCTGCTTTTTTAAGTGCTGATATTGATTTTTCAAATTTCGCGCCCATTGAAGACCGTTTTGGAGAGATTTCTTTTTCTGTTCCTTACCAGCCATTATTATTTCAAAGAATTGGAAATATTGAAACAAACAAGCCCTTATTGGCCACTTTTGAAAACAGCAGCCAAAAAGCCGCCGTTTTATTTGGTGAAAATTCCTGGCGCTGGCGAATGAACAGTTTTGTGGAAAATAAGACTTTTGAACGTTTTGACGGATTTTTAGCGGGCATAATTCATTATTTAGTTTCAACGGGTTCAAAAAGTAGGTTAAATGTAACGGTAAACCCTATATATTATGCGAATGAGCTCATCCAAATTTCTGCAAGTTATGTTGATGAGAATTTCAATTTTGACAATAGAAGCAAACTTTGGTTGACTGTTTCAAATGATGAAACAAAATTCATTAAAAAAATTCCTTTTGCAGCTTTAAATAACAGGTTTGTTGTTGAACTTCCACAAATTCCTTTTGGAGAATACCAATATGTTGTTTCGGTTGAAAATACGGACAACAGCGTTTCGGGAAGTTTTAAAATTCTGCCTTTTGAAATAGAAGCGCAATTTACCAATGCCAATCAACAACGCTTAAAAAAAGTGGCAAATGAAACAAAAGGATTCACTTTTTATAACAATCAGGAGCAAAATTTAATTGATTATTTAATTAAGGATGAAAGGTTTAAAAGCATTCAAAAAAACACCATCTCAAAAACACCTTTGATTGATTGGAAATGGATTCTTGAATTGATTGTGCTTACATTAAGTTTGGAGTGGTTTACGCGAAAATATTATGGTAAGATTTGATCTATTTTCAC
>JAUSOJ010000140.1 GCA_030656195.1 Lutibacter sp. | reverse complement strand
GCTTCAATTACATCTTCAGAAAAATCGATATGAATGTCTTTTGTCAGCAACATTTTAGCCAATAAATCCAATTGTATTTTAACAATTTGATGAATTTCAGCTTTATTCAACGGCGTAAACATGATAATTTCATCAATTCTGTTCAAAAATTCGGGCCTGATCGTTTCTTTTAACAAAACCAAAACTTCCGCTTTAGTGGCTTCCGTAATGCTGTCTCGTTTGCTCATATCCATATTTTCAAACCTTTCCTGAATAATATGTGCGCCCATATTGGAAGTCATAATAATAATGGTGTTTTTAAAATCCGCTACCCGTCCTTTATTGTCCGTTAACCTTCCTTCATCCAAAACCTGCAGTAAAATATTGAACGTATCGGGATGTGCTTTTTCAATTTCATCCAATAAAATAACAGAATAAGGTTTTCTTCGAACGGCTTCGGTCAATTGTCCGCCTTCTTCATAACCAACGTATCCAGGAGGCGCTCCAACCAATCGGCTCACTGCGTGGCGTTCCTGATATTCGCTCATATCAATGCGTGTTAATGAATTTTCTGAATCAAATAAATATTCAGCCAACGCTTTTGCCAATTCCGTTTTACCCACGCCGGTGGTTCCCAAAAATAAGAAAGTTCCCAACGGTTTTTTCACATCCTGCAATCCTGCCCTGGAACGTCTTACGGCATCAGCCACTGCACTTATGGCTTCTTCTTGTCCAACCACCCTTTCATGCAATTCATCTTCTAAATGCAAAAGTTTTTCACGTTCGCTTTGCAACATTTTTGTCACCGGAATTCCGGTCCATTTTGCCACAATTTCAGCGATATCATCTCGGGTAACTTCCTCTTTTATTAAAGCGGAATCCTGATTTTCAGCTAATTCCTTTTGAAGTTTCACCAATTTATCCTGTTCATCTTTGATTTTTCCGTAGCGAATTTCTGCCACTTTTCCGTAGTCTCCGTCACGTTCGGCACGTTCAGCTTCCAATTTATAATTTTCTATGGCTTCTTTGCTTGCTTGGGCATTTTCTACCAGTTCTTTTTCGCTGACCCATTTTGCATTTATTTCGTTGCGTTTTTCTTTTAAATTGGCAACTTCTTCTTTCAGACTTGCCAGTTTTTTTTCGTCTTTTTCACGTTTAATGGCTTCAATTTCAATTTCAATTTGCATAATTTTTCGATCCAAAACATCCAATTCTTCTGGTTTCGAATTTATTTCCATCCGCAGTTTTGCAGCGGCTTCATCCATTAAATC
>JAUSOJ010000136.1 GCA_030656195.1 Lutibacter sp. | reverse complement strand
AATACTGATGTTAGAATTTGCTTTTACGGCATAATTCAATTTTAAATTTTTAACAGACGAAAATGCTGCCGTAATGCGATTGTATTGAGATTCCATTTTTTCGGCATCATAAACATACAGCGGACTTCCATATTTTTCAGTAAGAGAAACTAACAATTGACTTTCCATGAATTTAATTTTTTAATTTTTCAAAAGTAACCATCTAGCCGTTGTTTTGAAAGATAGTGGCAATAAAATAACAATATTTAACATTTTGTTAAATAAAAAACCCCATTCTTATTGAGAAAGGGGTTTAGCAATAAATTTAATATTTTTTATTTTGCTTTTTCAGCAGTTAACATTGCAATTTTCACCACAACGTCGGTTGCCAATTGAATGGCTTCCGCAGATACAAATTCATAACGTCCGTGAAAATTATGTCCGCCCGCAAAAATATTTGGGCAAGGCAAACCTTTGTATGACAATTGAGAACCATCAGTTCCGCCTCTAATTGCTTTAATGATTGGCGTAATTCCCAACTGTTTCATCGCTTCTTCCGCAATATCAACAATGTGCATTACTGGTTCAATTTGTTTGCGCATATTGTAATATTGGTCTTTCATCTCAACTTCCACCAAATTACTGCCCAATTTTTTGTTTAAATCATCGGCAACTTTTTGAAAAACAACCTTGCGTTCTTCAAACAACTTCATATCGTGGTCGCGGATAATGTACTCGAGTTCGGTTTTTTCAACTTCTCCGTGTACACTGCTCAAATGATAAAATCCTTCGTAACCTTCAGTTTCCTGCGGAATTTCGTTTTTTGGCAATCCTGCAATAAATTCACTGGCGATTAACATAGAGTTAATCATTTTTCCTTTTGCGTAGCCTGGATGCACAATTTTTCCGTGGATGATTACTTTTGCTCCGGCGGCATTGAAATTTTCATATTCCAATTCACCAACGCGGCTGCCATCCATCGTATAAGCCCATTCGGCGCCAAATTTTTCCACATCAAACATGTGCGCTCCTTTTCCAACTTCTTCATCGGGCGTAAAGCCAATTCTTATTTTTCCATGTTTTATTTCGGGATGGTTGATTAAATATTCCATCGCCGAAACAATTTCCGTAATTCCGGCTTTGTCATCGGCGCCCAAAAGGGTAGTGCCATCGGTTGTAATTAAAGTCTGGCCTTTATACAACAACAAATCTTCAAAATAACTTGGAGACAAAATAATATTTTGTTCTTTGTTCAACAAAATATCACCGCCATCATAATTTTTATGAATTTGAGGTTTTACGTTGGTGCCCGAATAATCCGGACTTGTATCAATATGGGCAATAAAACCAATGGTTGGCACTTTAAAGTCCACATTAGATGGAAGCGTGGCCATGAGATAGCAGTTCTCATCTAAAGTAACATCTTCCAAGCCAATTTCTTTCAATTCATCGACCAAAATATGCGCCAAATCCCATTGTTTTTCAGTACTTGGGAAAGCAGGATTGTTTGGGTCTGATTTTGTGTCCACTTGAACATATTTTACAAATCGGTCTATTAATTTTTGCATATTTTTATATTTTTATCAAAAGTAAGGATTCAATAAAGTTTTCGCAATCTAATTGTCATAAATTATTCCAAAAACTGAATGCTTTCCAACAACGAAATTGATTCACAGATGCGTTCATCGATATTGGTGTTTCCATAAATTTCTGAATAGGCAGAAAAATAGGTGTTTTCCGAAATTTTTGTCAGGACTGTAAAACGATGGTATTCAAAATTATTTTTTGTTCCTTTTGAAATGTACCAAAAAGAAGGTTTTTTTTGAAAAGATTCATTCCCTGAATCAATTATTTTAAGGTTGTTTGCATTCAAAACCGAATCTTTTCGATGGTGAAAATCACTGTCGAAATTCAAGGTTCCCAAATTAAAAGAAGCCGCCAAAATGTAAGTTTCAGAAAGCTGTTTAATGGTGTCGGCAGTAAAGATTTCAGACTGATAATTGTCAAAGTATAATTCTGTTTTCCAATCACTTGGAATACTTAATGTAAAGTTTTTATTAAAATCTGTAATTTCTTTGGTGTTTTTATAAGTTGTCGGACTGCAATTCAATTTTTTTCCTATTTCAGATTGATTTGAGCAGGCTGAAATCAGCAAAAAAATCAAACCATAAAAAGCAATATTTCTCATTTTAATTGATTGTTATTTTAGCAATCACTTCATTGCCTGAAACCCAAGCTGTTTTTTCATTTACAAAACGAATGGAGTGAAAAGCTTCGTCACTCACTTTTTCCCAGTTTTTTCCTGAGTTTTTTGAATAAAAAACGCCGTTATCTGAAACTGAAAACACTTCTTTTCCTTGTGTATTTGGCACATATTGCACGCAACTTACATATTTGGGTTCTGTATTTTCCGAAACGACTTCCCAAGTTTTTCCGCCATTTTTGGTGATTGCTTTATTGGCATAATTTCCGTGCATATCGGTATAATCACCGCCACAAATAATTCCTTGTTTTTCATTGTAAAAATCGACCGAATAAATTCCTGTGCTGCTTTTTCCCTGAACAATTGGCGTATCATAAACTTTCCACGTCAAACCCATATCCGGCGAATGAAAAACACGTGATTTCATTCCGCCCGTCACAATCCACGCATTTTCGCCCACAATGGCAATGTTGGTATTGCTGGCCGCAAAAGCAGCTTCTCCGTCTGAAATTTTAGGTAAATTCTCGCAATCCATTTTTCCCCAGGATTTTCCGCCGTCGCGGGTAATCAAAACCGACAAACATTCATCGGTTGGGTCGCCGATAGCGATGCCGTTGAGTTCATCAAAAAACTTCATAGCATCGTAAAAAACTTTTTCGTGCACTTCTTTATAAACCAATTCAATTTCGTTGTTTTTATAGCGATACAACAGTGCCGGATTTTCAATACTCAAAGCAAAAACGGCTTCTTTGGTATAGGCAATCGCCCTAAAATGCGGAACAATCGTATCGGTTATAATTTTTTTTGTGGCAACGAATTTGCCGTTTCCGGTTAAAATGCCGATGGTTCCGTTTGAGGTTGCGTAAACCACGGAAGAATCGTTCACAATTTCAATGGCGCGAATGCTGGCGCTGTCTATGTTGAATTTTTCGATGGAAATTTTTACGGTTTCACGTGGTTGATAGTTGGTATTACACGCTATTAAAAAAGTAAAGAGGATTGTAATTATCGCAACGTTTTTCATTTATTCCTATTGAAGATTTAAACAAATTTAGGTAAAATAAATCGGATTTTTAAACAACAAAAAAGGCAAGTAAAAACCTGCCTTTTTTTGATCATTTAGCTAAATAAATTTTATTGATTGAAAAATTCATCATTGATGTACATTTCTTTCTCAAATCTTTTTTCAAGTTTTAATACTTCAAATTCCTTAATTTCAGAAAACTTAAGCGATTTTGTTTGTCTGGCCGAAACGCCTCTGATATCGTCCAGCGCTGTTTTTAAAACCACTTCATTTTCATCGCCAAAAGGCAAAATATTATTCCAGAATTGAAATTCCTTAATTTCAGTATTTGGAACAAATCCTAAAGTATAATCACTTTGATCGAGTTTGTTATAAATTTGAAAAACAATGGGTTGCATGGCATATAAATGCGCTGAATTGGCAGATGATTCGCTTGTATAATCCGATGAAGGAGAATCATATAAAGTAATTGACCCAACATTTTTACCGTACGTGGTGGTTCCTATCACTTTAACAGACATAAAAGGTTTTAATCCGTTGATGATCATTTCACTTGCAGATGCCGTACTGCTTGATGTCAATACATACAATTGATTGAGACCTGTGAGTCTGTTTATATTTTCTTCCCCGGTTTTAGTGCCACTTACATCATATACATTTAACTTATTTTGAAAAGTATAAGAACTGTTTTGGTTGGTATGTTTTGCGTTAAAAGTTAATTTTGCAAAGGTTTCCGTGCCTGCACTGGCATTAATCATACTTGCCAAATACGCCGATGTTAATACAGATCCGCCGCCATTTAGCCTTAAATCCAAAATTAATTCTTGTATTCCTTCATTTTTAAAATAGGCAAAAGCGGTGTTTAACTCATCATTATAAGAAGATCTAAATGAATTGTAAACCAAATAGCCCACTTTTTTGCCATTAATATCATTAAATACTTTTTTCAAATAAACGGGGTCTTCTGAAATAACCACTGCGGTAATTGTTTTATCGGCGATAAGGGTTCCGTTTTCAGTAACAATTGAAAATTTTACAGTTTCATTAGAAAGTTTGCCTGATACTGTTGAATAATTGCTTTCATTCATTAAAACACCATCCAACGCATTGATAATATCGCCTCTTTTTATTCCGGCCAAATCGGCAGGAGAATCTGGTGCCACATATCTTACATAAAAAATAATGTCACCTGGAGTTGTATTAATTTTCACCGCTTGCAAACGGATTCCGAATGATTTTGTTATTCCTTGAAAAGAGTTATTTAGAGCCACAAAATCATCAACAATCCAGGAAAACCGGTCTGTATTTCCCTTGTCAAATAATAAACTGTAGAAAAAATCTTCAGGTTCGGCGAACCCATTTAAATAAGTATTATAAGCATCTTTGTCATCATCTTTGGTGTTTGCCAAATTGGGAACGTTGGTTTGCCAATTGTACCAGGAATTCATTCCTTTCCAAACAAAATCATTTATTGGTTTGTCTAAACCATTGTTTATTGGGGCTGGGTCATCATTTTTATCGCAACTGGCAAATGTTAAACCTAGCACTACGTAAGTTGCCAGTAAATAGCCTAATTTTTTCATTTTATAATTTTTGTTTTATGGACGCAATATATCAATTTTTATTCCAATAATAATATATGGTGTTACAAAAACGTAACTTGCTCGTCATATTAATAACAACATCAGAAAATCGTTTTAACAACCAAACTTAAAATGGATCAGTCAGAGTTTTTAAAAAAAGTAATGCCTTTTAAAGATAAAGTGTTTCGATTGGCGAAAAGACTGCTGATTTCAACAGAAGAGGCCGAGGACGCAACCCAAGAGCTTTATTTTAAGCTTTGGAAAAACAAGTCGAAATTAAGTGAATATAACAGTATTGAGGCTTTTGCGATGACGATGACGAAGAATTATTGTTTTGATCGGTTAAAATCGAAGCAGGCAAATAATTTATCGCTGGTTCACAGTAACTATAAAGAAGGTGGAACGTCTTTACAGAAAAGGGTAGAATTAAATGACAGTGTAAGTTTGGTTCATAAATTGATTGAGAACTTACCGGAGCAACAAAAAATTATCATACAGCTTAGAGATATTGAACAATATGAATTTGATGAAATAGCGGAAATGTTGAATATGCAGCCTGCCGCAATAAGGGTTTCACTATCAAGAGCCAGAAAAACAATTAAAGAACAATTAATAAAACAACACAATTATGGAATTAGTTAACGTAGAAAAGTTGTTGAAAAAATACCTGGATGCTGAAACTTCCATCGCCGAAGAAAATGAATTAAAAACTTATTTTTCAGGAGATGATGTAGCACCACATTTAGAAGAATACCGTGCAATGTTCGGTTATTTTTCAGCCAGTAAAAACGAGATATTTACAAAAACCATTCAATTAAAAAGTCGAAAACTGAATTGGAAATGGTTATCTGTAGCAGCCTCAGCAGTTTTATTGGTAAGTGTGTATACCGGGTATCAAAAAAACCAACAAGCAAAAGCCGAAAAAATTTATCAGGAAACGCATTTTGCTTTCGCAATGCTATCGGCAAATTTAAACAAAGGAACTGCAGCAATCAATGAATTGCAAGAGTTTGAAACCACCACAAACAGAATTTTTAACAAAGCTAAATAACCAAAAAAATGAAAAAAATAATTTTTATAATCGCCCTTGCTATTTTGCCATTCACAAATTATGCACAAGTTTCAATTTTCAATAAATTTGAAGCGATGGATGATGTAACCTCTGTGATTGTAAACCAAGAAGCTTTTAAAATGCTAAGTAAATTTAAAAGCAGCAGCCCTGAAGCAAAACAGTATGCTGAGATGGTAAAAGACCTGGAGTCTTTAAAAGTTTTTACTACGGAAAACCCTGCAATTGCGAATCAAATGGAAGAAGTAGTTTCAAGTTATTTGAAAACTTCAAAACTTGTGGAGATGATGCGCATAAAAGATAAAGATGCCAACGTTAAAATTTACATTCGTCCGGGTAAAGATGACAGCCATGTGAGTGAATTATTAATGTTTGTGAACGATATGACAAACAAAGCCAATAAACAAGCTGTGGTATTATCGTTAACAGGGAATATCGATTTAAATAAAGTTTCTGAAATTACGGAAGCCCATATCCCAAACAGCGGCAAACAACTAAAAAATAAATAAACACAGCAATGAAAAAGTTTTTAAAAGTTTCAATGGTGGCTTTTGCTTCAGCAATTTTAACTGTTGCCTGTGATACAAAGCCATCTTTGCAAAAATATTATGTGGACAGTAAAGAAAACAATGCGTTTATTTCTGTTGATTTGCCGGCAAACATTATTGAGCTAAAAGATGAGAATGTTTCTGAAGAAGTTAAAAACACTTTAAAAACCATCAAAAAAATCAATTTTTTAGCCTTACAAATTAATGACAGTAATCAGGAATTGTTCGCTGCTGAAAAGGAAAAAGTGGCAGAAATTCTTAAAAACCCAAGCTACAAAGAATTGATGCGCATGAACACAGGAAATGGAAATGTAACCGTGAATTATTTGGGAGAAGAAGATGCCATTGATGAAGTGATTATTTTTGGATCCGACAACAAAAGAGGATTTGCGCTTGTAAGGGTTCTTGGAGAAAATATGAATCCGAGCGAAATTTTAAGTCTGGCCCAAGAAATTAAATTAGATGGTGATTCTGAACAACTCAAAAAACTGAGCGGATTGTTTGAAAGCATTAAGTAATTTTATAAATTCCTCAAAAAACTAAAAGCCATACCTAAAAAGTATGGCTTTTTAACTATCTGTTAACTGCTTAAGATAATTAAATCCTTATTTTTGCCTATTAAATTTTATACATTTCAAATGAAAAATATTCTATTCGCACTCCTCTTATTCTTTTCAATAGTTCTTGGCGCCCAAAACGCTATTTACCAACCCGAAAGAGATAAAATTAACAATCTGGTCCACACCAAGTTAAAAGTGGATTTCAACTTTGAAAAAAGTCAGTTAAACGGTGAAGCCTGGGTAACCTTAACACCACATTTTTACACGGTAAACAAAGTGGTTTTAGACGCCAAATCATTTAACATCCACGAAGTAAAAGTGAACGACAAAAAAGCAGGTTTTAATTATTCTGAGGATGAATTAACGGTGGAGCTCGACAAATCCTACAAAAAAGGAGAAGAATATGTTGTATACATAAAATACACCGCCAAACCTGAAGAAATTACCCAAAAAGGAAGTGAGAATATAAAGGATGCAAAAGGATTGTACTTTATTGATCCGAAAGGAGAAGATCCAAACAAACCAACGCAGGTTTGGACGCAGGGCGAAACAGAATCAAACAGTTGCTGGTTTCCTACCATTGATTCTCCAAACCAAAAAACAACCCAGGAAATTTATATGACCGTTCCCAATAAATTTGTGACACTCTCAAACGGAACCTTAAAAAATCAGACAACCAACCCAAACGGAACAAGAACCGATTATTGGAAAATGGACCAAAAACACGCGCCATACCTTGTTTTTATGGGTGTTGGCGAGTTTAGCATTGTAAAAGATTTTTGGAATGATTTGGAAGTTAATTATTATGTTGAACCAGAATTTGAGTCTGAAGCAAAAGCCATTTTTGGAAATACGCCTGAAATGATGACTTTTTTCTCGAACATTACCGGAATTCCTTATCCGTGGGATAAATACAGCCAGATTGTGGTACGCGATTTTGTAAGCGGCGCCATGGAAAATACCACAGCCGTTGTTCATGCCGAAGATGCACATCAAAAAAAAGGCCAGCTAATTGATAACAACGAATGGGAGGGAACCATTGCCCATGAATTGTTTCACCATTGGTTTGGTGATTTGGTCACTACAGAAAGCTGGGCCAATTTAACTGTTAATGAATCGTTTGCAACCTATAGCGTTTATTTATGGTTTGCCCATAAATACGGAAAAGACAAGGCCGATGCAAATATGTACAGCGATGTTCAGACTTATATGACCAGCCAAAGTGAAGACAAAGATTTGGTTCGTTTTAATTATTTGGACAGGGAAGATATGTTTGATACGGTAAGTTACCACAAAGGAAATGCCATTTTACATATGTTGCGTGACGTGATTGGTGATGAAGCCTTTTTTGAAGGTATGAATACTTTTTTAACAACCTACAAATACGGAACAGCAGAAGCGCATCAGCTTCGTTTGGTGTATGAAAAAGTGAGCGGAAAAGACCTAAACTGGTTTTTTAACCAGTGGTATTATGGAAGCGGACATATAAAAATGAATGTGACCTACGATTTCAATACCATCAATAAAACAGTGACTGTTAACGTCAATCAAAAAGGAAAGACGTTTAAATTTCCTTTAAGCATTGATATTTACGAAGAAACGGGAAAAAACACCCACAATGTTTGGGTTGAAAACGCCCAAAATTCTTTCACTTTTTCTTTCAATAAAATGCCAAAACTGATTAATATTGATGCAAAACATGTGCTTTTGGCTGAAATTGCCGTTAAAAAAACAGTAAATGAATATATTTACCAATTCAATAATGCCCCGCATTATTTAGACAGAAGATTTGCGCTGGAAGAAATTTCAAAAGACCAATCAAACAAAGATGTTTTTAACACCTTTATTAAAGCGCTTAACGATCCTTACTATGAAATTAGGATATTGGCCTTGGAAAATATTGATTTGTTCCAAAAATCTAACAAAAAAGAAGCCATCGACAAAATAGTGAAAATGGCACAATCCGATCCTAAAACATTGGTGCAGGCAGCCGCTATTGGCGTTCTGGGCAAATTGGTGGATCCTGTTTACAAGCCTCTTTTTGAAAACGGAATGAACAGTGAAAGCTATGCAGTTACAGGAAAATCATTGATTTCCTTATACCAAATTGATAAACAAGCGGCTTTAACAAAGTTGAATGCCATTAATGAAGATACAAAAACTTATTTGGCAGATGCCGTTACAAGTATCTATATCAGCGAAAAGGACAAAACAAAGCTGCCTTTTATTGCCAATCATATTTTGAAGGGTATGTTTTTAACGGAAGACAAAAGAACACAACAAACCTATGCTGAAGCTTTTAAATGGATTTCAGAAAGCGATAATAAAGAAGCAATCACTAATTTAACCAACGATTTTGTAAAATTGGGATTGCGGTATAAAAAATACAAATTTGATCAGATGAGCATAAATATGTTAAATCAATTGGTTTATGCACAGCAACAATCTAAAAACAGCAATAAAAACGAGCTCATCATCATTTTAAAAACAGGTATCGCAAAGCTGATAGAGTAAAAGTTTAAAAAATGCAATTTAAAAGCTTCCCATAAACAGGAGGCTTTTTTTATGGGGTGTAATTTTTAAATGTACCGTCCTTATAAAAAATAACGATTCTTTCAATTTCTTGTTCGGTACTTTCCTTTCTCAGATTCTCAATTTCTTGAATAGCCGGTTTTGCCATCGCCTTAGGTTCATTCATTTTAATCTCAGGCGTTTCAATTTCAGAAAATAGTGAAGGAGCAGCCCCTTTAACTTCAGCAGGCTTTGGGAAACTTCCAACGCCGTTTAACAACCAATACAACTCAACTTCAGGAAAAGCTTTTAAAATCTTCAATACAAATTCAAGGCTTGGTTTATTCCTTCCGGATAGGATATGGGAAATGCTGGATCGCTGCACTTCAATTTTTTCGGCCAATAAAGCAGCCGATATTTCATAATAATCCATGAGAATATTCAATCGTTTCGCAAATTGCTCTATGTTTACCATTGTAAATTATTATTTCATTACAAATGTAATCTATTTAATTTTGATTCGCAAAT
>JAUSOJ010000131.1 GCA_030656195.1 Lutibacter sp. | reverse complement strand
GTTTGCGTATGCGAAAAATTAATTTCAAATAAACCTTTACTTAAATATTTAGAAACGATTTCATTCATTTTAAAGCGTTTTTTTTTGTATTTATTTTTAGAAGATAAAACAGATTAAATTTATGATTAAAGGTAAAACTTTTTAGTAATTGTTGGGTCTAATGTTCAATGAGGTTTAATTAAATTTATGTAATATGTATAAACTTTTATTAAAAGCTAAAAACATAAAAACAATCTTTCTAGCGCTAGCAACCCTTGTATTCATTAGCTGTGATGAGAAAAAACAGGAACCATATGCCAACACAATAATGGCAATAGTTACATCCCAAGATCAATCGGAAGGTTATATCCTTATGAAAAATAATTGTTATGCCTGTCATAGCGTCACCAGTAAATCTCATGATGAAATAATTGCTCCGCCAATGGCTGCTATTAAAAGGAGGTATCAAATGAGTTACAATTCAAAAGAGGAGTTTGTAAATGCATTTACCGATTGGGCATTAAACCCATCCAAAGAAAATGCTTTAATGCGGGGTGCAGTTATGCAATTTAACGTTATGCCAAAACAAGCGTTCAAAAAAGAGGATCTTGAAAAAATAGCGGCATATATTTACGATAATGAATTGGAAAAACCCGTTTGGTTTGAAAAACATTTTACTGATGAGCACCCAAATGGTATGGGAAAAGGAATGGGTAGAGGCAAGATGCGGCAGTTTTAAAAAATATTTCTTTAAATTAAAAAGCACAAAATCAAATTGCCTAAATTTTATTCTGAGTCGTTTGATTTTGTTATATAATTAATGGTGATGATGCTTTCCTCCACAATTACAGTTACATCCCGATTTATCGTGTGAAACAGGGGCTAAAGCTTCCAATGTGCCGTTAATGAGTTTGTTAATGGCAGTATCAGGGTCCGTTTCTTCAATTTTATAACAAACCACATTTTGCATGGCTAATTTTTGAATGGCGCCTTCTCCTATGCCTCTTGTTAGCAATATGTCAATATCAAAAAGTGAACTGGTGACATTGCTGTTGTTTTCCTGATGAAAAAAATTGTGTAAAGTTTCTTCTTCAGAAAGTTCCAATAAGTTTTTATTTATGATGATATTATCATCAATAGTATAGATTAAAAAATTTCTGCATTTTCCGGCATGTTCAAATATGGTTTTCCTGTTTTGTGCGGTAACGGCAACAATGGTTTTCATAATATTCTGTAATTTTAGTAAATTTAAGGTTATTCATTTTGGTAATTTGCAACTTATGTTGCTGGAATAGGGTAGGTATAGTTGCTAATTTTTAGCGCTTTACAAGATAAAATAGCCATAGTTATCAACAATTATAAATACCATACTAAAAAAAGACACTTTATTTTCCGCCTAACAAAACTTCTAGCTATAAGTTTAACAGAAAACTTTAAAATAGGATATTATAGCATAAATATGCTGTAAACATTGGGGTTCTGGTTAAAGTGCCGATTAATTAAAAGACGTAAAACCAAACGGTTAGACACTGTGTTTCTGCGATTTAATACCGATTTATGAAAATAAATTGAAAGTTTTTAACAAAAATATTTGGTGGATTTAATTTTTGTACATACATTTGATGTATATACAATAGTAGTATAGATAATTGTTGTCCCCCCGAAGTTGAATAAAAATGATAAAAAGGATGCGCAAAGCTTACCTGATTATACAATTGAGAATATATTGCATACAGGTAATTGGATGAATGAAAAGTTTTCAGATCATTTAAAAGAATATGCTTTATCAATTCAACAGTACCAAGTATTAAGTTCTTTAAGAGAATTGAAAGGAGAACCTGCAAATCTTTTAACATTGCAAGCCGAAATGGTAAGCAAAAACAGTAACACAACACGTTTGGTTGAAAAATTACGGTTAAAAGGTTTGATAAGCAGAATTCAGAGTGAAGAGAATAGGAGGATGGTAGAAATTAGAATCACCCAGAGCGGTTTAAATTTGTTAACTGAAATTGACGCAGTTCATTCAGAATTTAAGAATGATGTTGTGGCAGGATTAACAGAAGAAGAAATTCTGACTTTGAATCAATTATTGGAAAAAATTAGGAATAAATAAATCAACCCCCAAATAAAATTGGTTATTTTCAAAATAATGAGTTGTTACCCCCAACCAGTTATAAAAAATAATCTAAAATAAATTTAAGAATTAATTACGTAGTAAGAATTAATTTAAAAGTAAGAATAAGAATTAATAGTAAGAAATTAATTGATTAGTAAGAAAAATCTAGAACCTTTAAAACCTTTAAGAATTTATGAAAGAGTAAACACCTTTTGAGGTAGTATCACTGTAGTCACATACTTAAAAAAGCAATCCGAAAATGCTTTTAAAAAGTTAGATGGTTAGTAAGAACCTTGATGCTACCTCTTTTTTTATTAAATAATCGTTAGGAATACATAAATCAACCCCCAACTCCAAAACCCCAAAAACATGAGTTCAATATTATTAATCATATTAATAATAATTTCTCTGACTGTTATGTTCAGTAGCAGTAAGTTTCAAAGCGGAATAAAAAATCCCAAGTCTTTGAAACAATTATTTACTTTAGATTTATCTGATTTTAAACAATTAAACTTGTTGAAATCAGATAAATCTTTAGGTATAATTAAAATCAGCCGCAACACATTTATCCAAAAGCCACCTTTCCCACAACGGTAACTGGAAGATAAATATTGCGGCTGCATTTTTTTGAAATGAGTATTATCTTTAAAAGTGTCAAAAAAATAACACTGTTTTTAGATTAACTAAAAAATTGAAATTACGTTTTCTTTAATGGTTTTTAAAGAACTAGTTATAAAATATAAATTGAAAATTTTTGAATTATGGTTTTACTAGAAAAGAATAATACCAAGAGCAATCGGGAAAAATTAAGGCGTATTTACATAAATACATTGATCCCATATTTTAAATTTAGAAATTGCAAAGGAAGTTTAATAACTCCTAAAAAGTGTTGTATTGCATTATAAAATGAGAAAAACTGTTGTCCCCACAAATAGAAAAAAACAGTTGTAACTATCTTTTAATTGTCGTCCCCACAACGGTAGTATAAAAAAGATATAACTATTACAACTGCTTTTTAAAATTCTATTTCTAAAAAAAACAGCCGCGAAAATCTCGAAAAAAACTGTCGTCCCCACGAAAATTTTTTTACTGCAAGCATCACGACTGTAAATTTATGAACTTTCTTTAAGCGCAGTAAATGTAAAATATAACATTTATTATTCCAATTAATTTTTGAATTAATTTTAGGACTAATTTACCTTTAAATATTAATAAATTTAGTTATTTTTAAAAGATTTTAAAATGTAACAATGATCAAAAACAGCTTCAGTCATACCTTAATTGTTAACCAAATCGATCTTGATGCGTTAAATCATGTGAACAATGTCACTTATTTGCAATGGGTACAAAATGTGGCAGAAAAACATTGGAGCGCGATTTGCAATACTGAGATTGACGAGCATTATGTTTGGGTTGTTATCAGGCACGAAATCGATTATTTTTTGCCGGCAATGTTGCATGACGAAATTACGTTAACTACGTATATAGGAGATTCTTACGGCGTTAAATCGGAACGTATTGTGGAAATCAAAAAGGCTGGTAAATTATTGGCAAAAGCAAAAACAATTTGGTGTTTACTGGATAAAAATACGATGAAACCAGTTAAAGTTCCAAATGAAATAATGGGTATTCTTCAGTCGAAAAAAGGCATAATCTAAGTTTTGTTTACAATGGCTTGTTTTTTTCTTCAATCCATTTCGACATATATTTTGTGCTTTTTAAAGTGTGATGCTGCAATAGGGCTCCCAAAAAGTTTTTCAATCGGTGTTCCATCAAATTTTTTGTAATATTTTTAATTTTCTTCAGCAGTTTTTTTTCATATTTTTCTTTTGAAAAGCATGAATTAATGATTTCACCTCCGTTTTGCTGTGCATTCTTCCACAGTTTTTCATCCGTATACAATTCAACCGATTTTAGTGCAAATTCAATTGGATCGTCGGCAATAAATCCATTCCAGGGTAATTTACGGTACATAGCCTCGGCGCCAATGTTTGTGGTAACGCTTGGTGTTCCAAATTTTATGGCATCAATTAATTTTCCTTTTAAACCAGCACCAAACTGAAGCGGAGCCAAACAAACTCTTGCATTTGTGAAAACATCTTCCGCATTTTCAGCCCAGCCTTTTATGATAAATCCTTCTTTTTTGTTGTGTAATTGCTGAACTTTTTCGGTTGCATAAGCGCCATACACATGCAATTGCGCTTCAGGTAATTTTTCTCGGATTAATGGCCAAATAACTGTTTTTAAATACTGAACGGAATTCCAATTGGGTTCATGTTTAAAATTTCCGATGGAAATAAAATGATTCCGATTTTGGAAAGCAGGATAGGAGCGAAAGGTTTCTAAATCTATCTTGTTCAATAAAAAAGGCACATAAAGCAGCAATGATTTATCAATTTTAAAAGTCTTTTTTAATAATTTCATTTCATATTTTGAAATGATAAGCGACAAATCACAGCGATAAATGCTTGCAATTTCGCGTTTTGCCAAATCATTTGTCAAGTGTTTTAAGGTAACTTTCTCATTATTTTGATAAGCAATTTGTCTGGCACTTCGTAAAAAATGCAAATCCTCCGTATCCAGAATTCTGATGGCTTCCGGACAATTTTCGGCAACGCGCCAACCAAACTGTTCTTCTGTCAAAAATCGGTCAAACAAAACAATGTCCGGATTTATTTCTTTAACCAGCGCATCAAAACTCGAATCATTTAATTGAATATCATATGTTTGGATATTTAGAGTTTCTAAATCAAATGATTTATCCGATTTTGAGGCAGCACAAACAAAAGTAACTGCAAAACTATTTTTCTGAAATATGTCAATCAATTGCAGCATTCTGCTTCCGGCAGCCGTTGAATTGGGTTCAGGCCAAACAAATCCGATAATTAAAAGGTTTTTCATATAATCCAAAAATAGCGATTTATTGATTTAATTCCGTAAAAACGGACATAAAAAAAGCCTGAATCATATTTTTCAGGCT
>JAUSOJ010000130.1 GCA_030656195.1 Lutibacter sp. | reverse complement strand
TAAAAGAATTTAAACCGGATATTGTTATAGGAACTGGTGGTTTTGCCAGCGGACCAACATTATTCGTTGCAAGCAACCGAAAAATAAAAACATTGATTCAGGAACAAAATTCCTATCCGGGAATCACCAATAAATTATTGGCGAAAAGGGTCGATAAAATTTGTGTGGCTTATGATGGATTGGAGCGCTTTTTTCCTTTGAACAAAATTGTTAAAACAGGAAATCCGGTACGTCAGGATTTGCTTGAAATAGCAGGTAAAGGTGAAGAAGTCAAAAAGTTTTTCAATCTTAACAGCGATAAGAAAACACTTTTGGTTCTTGGCGGAAGTTTAGGCGCCAGAGCCATTAATAATTTGATTGAAAAATACCTAGATTGGCTGGTTTCCAAAAACTTGCAGGTGATATGGCAAACTGGGAAATTGTATTATGAAGAATTTAAAAAATACGACCGTTTAGAAGGCGTTCAAACCCACGCTTTTTTGAACAGGATGGATTTAACCTATGCCGCTGCCGATTTTATCATAAGTCGTGCGGGTGCCGGTTCAATTTCAGAATTGTGCATTGTTGGGAAACCGGTAATTTTTATTCCTTCGCCAAATGTGGCTGAAGACCATCAAACTAAAAATGCCTTGGCGGTGGTGAATAGCAATGCGGCTTTAATGTTGAAAGAATCGGAATTGGATATGTTTCAATCCAATGTAGTAGCGCTGCTGGAGAACGAAGAATTGCAGCAGACTTTAGGTAAAAACATCAAAAAACTGGCATTGCCAAATGCCACAAAAGACATCGTTGAAGAAATTGTAAAATTAATAAACAGATCATAAAATTGAATTTAGAGCACATACATAATGTTTATTTTGTTGGTATCGGAGGCATCGGTATGAGCGCTCTTGCGAATTATTTTAAAAGCAATGGCAAAAATGTTGCGGGTTACGATCGTGTTTCAACAAAAATTACGGAGTCCCTTCAACATATGGGAATTGCAATTCATTATGATGATTCTGTTGATTTAATTCCTTCTGAATTTAAAAACAGCCAAGAAACCATTGTGGTTTATACGCCTGCAATTCCGAAGAATAATTTGGAATTAAACTATTTGTGGGAAAACCATTTTACGGTTTTAAAGCGCTCAGAAGTATTGGGCTTAATCACGAAAAGCACTTTTTGTTTGGCAGTTGCCGGCACACACGGAAAAACAACAACGTCTACTATTTTAGGACATATTTTAAAAGAAGCCGGGGTAAATGCCACGTCTTTCTTAGGCGGAATTTCAGAAAATTACAAGTCCAATTTAATTTTGGGCGGTGATGAAATATCAGTAGTGGAAGCGGATGAATTTGACAGATCGTTTTTAAAATTATCGCCAAATATTGCCTGTATCACTTCTATGGATGCCGATCATTTGGATATTTATGGAGAAAAGGCTGAACTGGAAAAATCATTTATGGATTTTGCCGATAAAGTTTCACAAACATTAATCATAAGAAAAGGATTGCCGTTAAAAGGCTTAACATATGGCATTGAAGAAAATGCCGATTACGATGCGAAAAATTTAAAAGTTGAAGAAGGCGCTTACATTTTTGATGTGAAAACACCAACAGAAACTATAGAAAACATAAAGATTAACCTGCCGGGTAAACACAATGTGCTAAATGCGGTGGCGGCTTTGGCAATGGCTCATATTTTTGGGGTTTCACTCCAGGTCATTGCTGAAGCTTTACTAACTTTTAAGGGAATTGAACGACGATTTTCTTACAAAATTAAAACGGAAAATTTGGTGCTGATTGATGATTATGCGCACCATCCTACCGAAATTAACGCGGTGGTTGATTCTGTTCGGGAAATGTATCCCACAAAAAAAATAGCGGGAATTTTTCAACCGCATTTATACAGCAGAACGAGAGATTTTATAGATGATTTTGCAGCTAGTTTATCGCGCTTTGATGCGTTGATATTGTTGGATATTTATCCGGCAAGGGAATTGCCTGTTGAAGGGGTGACATCGGCTTGGTTGTTGGATAAAATCACTATTGTAGAAAAACAGATTTCTTCAAAAAAGAATTTGGTTAAAAATGTATTAAGACTTGATTCACAAGTGATTGTAATGATTGGTGCAGGGGATATAGGTGAGCAGGTTGAAGTAATTAAAAATGCATTGGACCATGAAAATTAATTGGAATTACATCATAGGGATTTTATTGTTGTCGTTGGTGGTGTTTCTGTATGGTTTTTCAAATATGAGAAACAGCGCTCAAAAAGTTGCCGATATTTCGATCGAATTTGAGCAAGGCGACAACCTTTTTATGGATTACCAAATGGTTAATAAATTGTTAATACAAAATGGCGGAAGTGCTAAGAATCTAACTAAATCTGTTATAGATTTACATAATTTGGAAGCAAATGTGCGATCACACCCCATGGTAGAAAGCGTATCGGTTTATTTAACGGTTGACGGTTTTCTCAAAACTAAAATTAAACAGCGAACCCCAATAGCGAGAGTGGTGGATAATAATGAAAGTTATTATATTGACAGACAGGCAAAAATCATGCCTTTGTCCGACAATTTTTCAGCGAGGGTTTTGCTGATTTCAGGTGCTGTAAAGGAGGAGAATAATGATGAAATTCATGAATTGGTAACCGCAATTTTAAATGATGAATTTTTAAAAGAACAAATTATAGCAATAGAAATAACGAAGAAAAACGAGTATGTTTTGGACACAAGGGTAGGTGATCAGAAAATAATTTTAGGGAAAATTGAAAATTTGGATCAGAAATTTAAAAATCTGGGCGCATTTTATATAAAAACAATGGCCGACAGTACAATTTATAAGTATGATTCGATTAATTTAAAATACAACAAGCAAGTTGTAGCCACTAATAAAGTAGATTATGGAAAACGATGATATTTCGGTAGGATTGGATATAGGAACAACCAAAATTGTTGCTATGATTGGTCGCAGAAATGAGTATGGGAAAATAGAGTTGTTAGGGATTGGCAGAGCCAAAAGTTTAGGCGTTCACCGTGGTGTGGTCAATAATATTACACAAACAATACAGTCAATTCAAAAGGCTGTAGATGAAGCAATTGCGGTGTCTGGGATTCAAATTACTGAAACTGTTGTTGGCATTGCCGGGCAACATATCAGAAGTTTGCAACACAGCGACTATATCACAAGACCAAATTCTGAAGAAGTGATTAGCGAAGAGGATTTGGAAAAATTGGAAAAACAGGTTTATAAATTGGTGATGCTTCCGGGTGAAGAAATTATCCATGTGCTTCCGCAGGAATTTAAAGTAGATGGCCAAGGAGAAATTACACAACCTGTTGGGATGTATGGAGGCCGACTTGAAGCCAACTTTCATGTGGTAGTTGGACAAATTTCTTCCATCAGAAATGTTGGACGATGCATTAAAAGTGCGGGATTAAATTTAGCTGGAATTACCTTAGAACCATTGGCATCGGCAGAAGCCGTTTTAAGCGCAGAGGAAAAGGAAGCCGGAGTGGCATTGATTGACATAGGAGGCGGAACTACTGATTTGGCGATTTTTAAAAACGGAATTATTCGTCATACTGCCGTAATTCCTTTTGGAGGAAACGTAATTACCGAAGATATAAAAGAAGGCTGTTCCATTATTGAAAAACAGGCTGAATTGCTGAAGGTAAAATTTGGATCGGCGTGGCCAGGCGACAATAAGGACAATGAAATTGTTTCAATTCCGGGTTTGCGAGGCAGAGATCCTAAAGAAATTACCCTTAAAAATCTGTCTAAAATTATCAATGCAAGGGTTATTGAAATTATTGAACAAGTGTTCCTGGAAATTAAAAACTACGGACATGAAGAGTCAAAGAAAAAATTAATTGCCGGAATTGTTTTAACAGGGGGCGGCGCAGAGTTAAAACACATCAAACAACTGGTTGAATATGTTACCGGAATGGATACCAGAATTGGCTATCCAAATGAAAATTTAGCGGGAGATTCAGACGAAAGTTTGTCGAGCCCACAATATGCAACGGCAGTCGGACTTTTGATGAACGGTTTGAATAAAATTGAGAAAGCGAAAAAAGCTAAAATGACCCAACATCATTTTCAGGAAAAACCAAAAACTGAAGAGGCCAAAGAAGACGTTAAAAAAGAGACGATTATCGAGCAAGAATTCAAAGAACCTAAAAAATCCATTTTTGAAAAATGGGGCGATAAATTTAGGGACTTTTTAGACAATGCCGAGTAATCAATAAAATATTAATAGTAGAATAATCCAATAAATATATATTATGAGCAGTTCAGACTTTAGCAACATTTCATTTGATTTACCAAAAAATCAGTCCAACGTTATAAAAGTTATTGGAGTTGGCGGCGGAGGCAGCAACGCCGTAAACCATATGTATTTACAAGGAATTGACGGTGTTGATTTCGTAATTTGTAATACCGACGCTCAGGCGTTGCAAAACAGTCCAATCCCAACAAAAATTCAATTGGGAGTTTCATTAACCGAAGGATTGGGCGCAGGCGCAAACCCGGAAGTTGGTGAACAGGCGGCCATGGAAAGCATTCAGGAAATTAAACAAATGTTATCGTCCAATTCCAAAATGGTGTTTATCACTGTTGGGATGGGTGGCGGAACAGGAACCGGTGCTGCGCCGGTAATTGCAAGAGTTTCCCGAGAGTTGGATTTGCTAACCATTGGTATTGTGACTATTCCTTTCGGTTTTGAAGGCAAAATGCGTAATGATCAGGCTTATAAAGGCATTGAAAAATTGCGTGGCTATGTTGATTCCTTAGTGGTAATCAACAACAACAAATTGAGAGAAGTGTACGGAAATCTTGGTTTTAAGGCAGGATTCTCTAAAGCTGATGAAGTTTTATCAACAGCTGCGCGAGGAATTGCTGAAGTAATTACGCACCACTACACGCAAAACATCGATTTAAGAGATGCTAAAACAGTACTTTCAAATAGCGGAACTGCCATTATGGGATCTGCAAGCGCCTCTGGTGAAAACAGGTCGGAAATTGCGATTTCTAAAGCACTGGATTCACCTTTGTTAAACGACAATAAAATCACCGGCGCAAAAAATGTGCTGTTGTTAATTGTTTCTGGATCCGAAGAAATTACCATTGATGAAATAGGTGAAATCAACGACTATATTCAGGCTGAAGCCAAGTCTAACGTAAATATTATTATGGGTGTTGGCGAAGATGAATCCTTAGGCGATGCTATTTCCGTAACCATTGTAGCCACAGGTTTTAACAAAGACCAGCAACATGAAATTTCAAACACCGAAGCAAAAAAAATAATTCATACGCTTAACGACGAGCAAGAGGCTACGTTTGATTTTTTTGAAAATAAAAATAGAGATTATCCAATCAAACAAACCAATCATAAAATTATGGATATTCCCCAAGTTGAGGACAAAATAATTTATGATTTAGGCGATGAATTGGAAGAAGAGGAAGAAGATTTTAAGATTATATCAACCACAGAATTTATCAAAAATATTGACGTGGTTTATGAAGAAATTGCGCATAACAACACCTACAATGATTTTGTAATTACGTCATTCACGCAGCCAATAGAGGAACCTGTTCTTCAGGTTGAAGAAGAAAAACAAATTTCATTTACGTTCGATTTGCCGCTTTCAGAATTTAAAAATAAACCAAAAGTTGAAACGCAAAAAAACAATATCAACGCCATTGAAGTGAACGACCATCAACATGTAAGCGTTATCAAAAAAGTGGAGGAGGATATTTATTTCACTTTGGAAGATTATGCCGAACTGGAAGACAATTTAACAAAAGCTGCCAAACCTGTTGTTAAAGAGGTGAAGTCATACGTTGAAGATGAGATGAATTTCACCTTGAGCTCAAAAGCTGAAATAGATGTAAAAGAATATGAAGT
>JAUSOJ010000114.1 GCA_030656195.1 Lutibacter sp. | reverse complement strand
CTGAAATGGTTCCGCTTCCCATTAAATCACCGGCTCTAACGTTACACCCATTGCTGGTGTGATGTGTCAATTGTTGAGACATTGACCAGTATAAAAACTTAAAATTTGATGTAGTAAGCAGATTTAAATCGCCATTTTCGGTTTCAATAGCTGCCTGAAGTTTTATGTCGTAACTGTTTTCAGCAGTTTTTTGTTGTAAGTAGGGAAGTAGCGCAACATCTTGTTTTGGTCCGTCGCATTTAAAAGGTTCCAAGGCATCCATCGTAATAATCCACGGAGACATAGAAGATGCAAAACTTTTTCCCAAAAACGGTCCAAGAGGCACATATTCCCATTTTTGAATGTCACGTGCGCTCCAGTCGTTTAACAAAACCATTCCGAAAATATAGTCGTGGGCTTCATCAATAGAAATAGGTTCTCCTAAATTATTGACATCCGTGGTAATAAAAGCGGTTTCAAGTTCCATATCCAACGCTTTTGTTGGTCCGAAAACAGGTTGTGTTTCACCGTTTGGAAGCATTTGTCCGTAGGGTCTGCGAATTTTTGTTCCAGAAACAACAACAGATGAGGAACGTCCGTGATAACCAACAGGCATATGAAGCCAATTGGGCATCAACGCATTGTCTGCGCCTCTAAACATCACCCCAACATTGGTTGCGTGTTCTTTGCTGGAATAAAAGTCGGTATAATCGCCAACATGTATTGGCAACAACATTTCAACCTCATTGACATCGAAAATTATGACTTCACGATGTTTTAAATTGTCTCTTAAACTTGCGTTTTCGGCTTCAAAAACTTCAGCAATTCTGTTTCTGACCAACCGCCAGGTTTTTCTTCCGTCCGAAATAAAATCGTTTAAGGAATCTTGCATAAACATATCATCGGTCAATGGAATTCCGTCAAAATACCCCAATTGATGGAAAGCGCCCAAATCAATGGCAAATTCCCCAATTCTGGTTCCAATGGTTATAATGTCATCTTTGGTGATAAAAACGCCAAAAGGTATATTTTGAATGG
>JAUSOJ010000104.1 GCA_030656195.1 Lutibacter sp. | reverse complement strand
CGATGTCAAAAGCGTCTTCCACAAAATCGGCCATTTCCTGAACCGATGCCGGAGCCAAAACATAAAGTTTGTAATCTCCGTGTCCGCCACCTTTTACCGATTGAAAATAGTCGGCCTGTGAAGGCTGGATTGTTCCCAATCCTGGTCCGCCACGAACTACATTTACTATTACGGCAGGCAATTCAGCACCTGCCAAATAGGAGATTCCTTCCAATTTTAAAGAAATTCCCGGACTTGATGAAGAAGTCATTGCTTTTTTGCCGGTGCTTGCGGCGCCATAAACCATATTTATGGCGGCTACTTCGCTTTCGGCCTGTAAAACAACCATTCCTGTTCTTAATTCAGGACGTTCGGTCATTAAATATTCAATTATTTCTGTTTGCGGTGTGATAGGGTAACCAAAATAACCATCAACTCCAGCCCTAATTGCAGCTTCGGCCAATGCTTCGTTACCTTTCATTAATTTTAATTCTGACATTCTGTGCAATGTTTTTAAATGTTATGAAACTTTTACTCTATAAACGGAGATTGCTCTGTCTGGGCAAACCACGCCGCAATTTGTGCAGCCTGTGCAAGCTTCAGGGTTTTTCATGTAAGCATAGTGATAACCTTTCCTGTTTACGTCGGTTGACATGCCAATCACGTCTTCCAGACAAACAGGAATACAAACCTCGCAGCCTTTGCAGGTTTGTGTATCAACAACTATAGCTCCTTTTACTTTTGCCATATCAATAAATTTATATATGAATACTGTAGTGTAATTTTATTATTCTCAAAGATATGGGTTAATTGTTGTAAAAAGAATGATAAATATCAATAGCTGACCCTTGTCATATTCTTTTAGGTGATTTTAATTATTGTATGCATAAAAAAAACACCTGAATAGGTGTTTTTATTGAATTTTTATAAAATGCAATTTGTATTACATTAATATAAAGGTTTGTGTTTTGATGGATTTACCTCATTCATAATGTTGTAAATTGCCTCAAAAATATCTTCTTCATTTGGTTTTGAAAAATAATCACCGTCGGTTCCGTACGCTGCTCTGTGTTGTTTTGCCGTTAAAGTGACTGGTTTGCTGTCCAAAAAGGCATAAGCATTTTGTTTTTCCAGAATTTCATTTAATAAATAGGCGGAAGCGCCTCCGGGAACATCTTCATCAATAATGATCAATCTGTTTGTTTTTTGGATGCTTTTAACCACATCTTGATTGATATCAAATGGCAACAAACTTTGAACATCAATCAATTCAATATCAATATCAACCTGTTTTAAACTATTTATCACATCTTCAACCAATTTTAAAGTGGAACCATAAGAAACAACGGTAATGTCTTTCCCGGTTTTAATGGTTTCAACAATACCGATAGGCGTTTTAAATTCACCTAAATTGTTGGGGAATTTTTCTTTAAGTCGGTAGCCGTTTAAATTCTCCACAATTAACGCCGGTTCGTCACATTCCAATAAAGTATTGTAAAATCCGGCAGCTTTTGTCATGTTTCTTGGAACCAAAATATTCATTCCTCGCAACAAATGCACAATAGCGCCCATCGGCGATCCGGAATGCCAGATTCCTTCCAAACGGTGGCCGCGGGTTCTTACAATTAATGGTGCTTTTTGTTTGCCCACAGTTCTGTAATGCAGCGTAGCCAAATCGTCGCTCAGTATTTGAATGGCGTACAATAAATAATCTAAATATTGAATTTCGGCAATTGGACGCAAACCTCTCAGCGCCATTCCAATTCCTTGTCCGATAATAGTCGCTTCCCTGATTCCGGTATCGGCAACACGAAGTTTTCCATATTTTTCCTGAAGTCCCACCAATCCCTGATTCACATCGCCAATATTTCCGGCATCTTCACCAAAGATGAACAAATCCTTATATTTTGAAAACAGGATGTCAAAATTGTCTTTTATAATAATTCTGCCATCAACCAATTCGGCATTTGCATCATAGGTTGGTAAAACTTCTTTTACATGACTTACTTTTTGATCACTTTGACTGTATAAATAAGAGCTGTAGCTTGGTTGTTCTTTTTTTAAATAACTGAGAATCCAATGTTGAAGCTGTGTTTTTTCAGCAGATTTTTCCTCTCTAACGTATACAATGGCTTTTCTGGCAGCAACTAAAAGATCTTTTCTTGAAGTGTCCAAAACAGCGGCCAAATCGTTTTTTAATTTAATGATAAAAGATTTGTTATGACTTTTATTTGCCAGATTCTCCAGCAATTGCATCACTTTGGTTTTTTCTTCTTTTACCGGATTTAAAAAAGCATTCCAGGCATCTCTTCTTGCTTGATTTACCTCTTTTTTTGCTTCTTTTTCAATGATGATCAACTCTTCTTCGGCATCAACAAATCGCAGCACGTTATTGTTGCTGTCTTTCAATTCGAATTCAATAATCCAGTCGCGCATTTTGGCCAAACAATCGTTTTGTTTTTCCCAAACCAAGCGTTCTTTGGATTTATAACGTTCATGTGACCCGGAAGTTGAATGGCCTTGCGGTTGCGTTAATTCTTTTACATGAATTAAAACGGGTACATGTTCTTCTCGGGCAATTTTTGCCGCTTTGTTATAAACGGAGATCAATTGCGGATAATCCCAGCCTTTTACCACGAAAATTTCAAATCCTTCTGCAGTTTCATCTCGTTGAAATCCTTTTAAGATCTCTGAAATACTTTCTTTGGTTGTTTGATATTTTGCCGGAACAGAAATACCGTAATCATCATCCCAAACACTAATAATCATAGGAACCTGTAAAACTCCCGCGGCATTTATGGTTTCAAAAAATAAGCCTTCTGATGTGCTTGCGTTTCCAATAGTTCCCCAGGAAACTTCATTCCCGTTGTCAGAAAATTTTGGATTTATTAACTCAGGCAGATTACGAAACATTTTTGAAGCCTTCGCAATACCAAGCATTCTTGGCATTTGGCCTGCGGTTGGAGAAATATCGCCGGTTGAATTGTATTGTTCGGTCAGGTTTTTAAAATGGCCGTTTTCATCCAAACTATGGGTTGCAAAATGGCCGCCCATTTGTCGGCCGCCCGACATTGGATCGGCATTAATATCGGCATGGGCATAAAGCCCTGCAAAAAATTGTTGCGGTGTTAATTCGCCAATGGCCATCATAAAAGTCTGGTCGCGGTAATAACCCGACCTGAAATCGCCTTTCTTAAAAGCTTTCGCCATCGCCAGTTGCGGTACTTCTTTACCATCGCCAAAAATGCCAAATTTTGCCTTTCCGGTCAATACTTCTCTACGGCCCAAGTAACTGCATTCTCTGCTTATTACCGCAATTTGGTAATCGCGCAAGACTTCCTTTTTAAATTGATTGAATGATAATTGTTCTTGGTTGGTGGATGAAGATTTTACCTGCATATTTTTGATTTTATTAGTAGGGGTAAAGTTACAAATTTAAATGGTAATTAAAATTGGGGCAAAAATGGTGTAAAAGTTAGATGTTAATGTTAGATGTTAAAAGTTAAAAGTTAATCAATTAAAATTAATTACACAAAATAAAAAAAATAGAAACTTGAAACCTGAAACCTGAAAAAAAAACCATTAACGTATAACGTCTGACCAATAACCTAGTAAAACCCTCTTTTGGCGAAATTGTATATTTTTTTTGGATTTATGACCAAAACGAACCTAATTTTAGTACTGTATCTTGGCTGGGTCAATTCCCATCCCAAATTGGAATAAAACGGAAAATACACTTCTAAAATATCGTGTATAAAGTTTAATCTTACGCCACTTTCGTATGCGAAATAAACATTTTCACCTCTGTTTTTTACAAAACCGACATCATTATAAACTTCAAGCCAACGCCACAATCCAACGCTCGTATTTATGGTTGTTAACCATTGATTTGCATAGGCAACAGGAAGTTTCGATTTAAATCCGCCTTCATTGATAATAATTTGCTGACTTAAAATACCTGTAGTTTCCGATCTTCCTAAGTAATCGTATTGAAATAAATAATCGGTTGGCCTGTCCAAAGCAAAACTAAAGAAATCCGTTTCGGTTTTATTGGTTAAAAATGCGCCTGCAAAAACGCGGAAATCAAATTGCCTGTTGGTATCGGTTAACAATCTATATTGCCCCGTTCCAGAAACTTTACTGAATTTATCAGCAACCTGAAATCCTCCCGAAAATCTAAGATCTTCTATAATATTTGGCTTTGAATATCCGTAACTAATATTAAACACATTGTATTTGTTGGTTTCAATATGTTGCGTTTGTGTAGGTGACTTTTCCCTGTCTACCATCACAAAGGAAGTAAACAATGCGCTGTTACTAACATCTCTCAAACTTTTTCTTTTTAATTCAAGGAGTGCAAATGGGGTAAAAGTGCTGTAAGTCAGGTCTTTTGCATATTGAAAACTACTGCCTGAAATTCCTGTTAATAATCTGTTGACTTTTTTATCTTCAGGCAAGTATTCATAAAGCAAGGAAAAAGATCCTGAAAAGGCATTGCTTTTTGTTCCGTAAGATGGAATCAGTTTGTATTGAAAACTCTTGTTTAACAATGTTTTGTTTGAGATGGCCATGCCTAAAACCACGCCGTCATAAAAATTGTATCGTGCTTCCGGCGTATAAAAAATTTGGTTGTAATAAGGGTTTTCTATGTCCTTCATAAATTTTAACTGCACAGGCCTGTTAAATAATTTTTTGTCAATATTTTTCCAATTGTTTCTTAAATTATATTCGGGCAAATAGAATTCGTGATTTAATGAAAGTCGATCAAAACCGTTGGTTGGAATGGTAATTTTTGCAAGGGAATCTATGCCAACCAGCCATTCTTTATAAAAGATTTCTTTGTTGTGAATGCCGTATAATTGGATGGGCGCGGTAAAATTTCGTTTATTTAAAATACTGATTTCAAGCGAATCATTTTTTTTGACTATTTTTTTGATGGTATAATCAACTTTTTTGCTGGTGTTTAAATAATCAGTTTTAAACCAGGCGATATCTTTGGGTGTATCAATTAAATTCAAAAATAAATCGCTTTGGGTATTTTGTCCGGAGTATTTTTCTGAAAAACTTTTAATGGCATCTGAGATTGTGGCTTCGCCTAAATAATTTTCCAGATATTGAATTCCCAATCCGGCTTTGTATTTGTTTACAATTTTTCTGTTGAAATTAGACAGGGAATCGGCAGGCGTTGTTAATGCCTGATCTAAATTTTTTCTGGCCGCAAATTGGTATAAAAACGGGTATTTGTCATTAAAATCGATTTTGGCCAAGTTAAAGGTTTTAACACCCCAAATTTTTGAAATATCGCCAATTGCTTTTACTTCAGGATAATATTTTTCGACATATTTAATCATTAAATAGATTTGTAATCCATCTGCAAGCCAGGCATCTTCTCTTTGGTTAAACAAAAAAACTTGGTCTATATATTTTCTGCTTAAAATTTTAAATAGTTGAATGTCAAATTCAAAAGTGTCATTAAAGGGCTTTAAAAAAGTGGGCAATTGGTTAAATCCATAAACTGGGTTTTTTTCATAATCAATTTTATTGATGAAAAGTTTTTCGTGCGGATAATCGCCTAAATAAGATTGAATAAAAGAAAGTTCCCTGTTGATAATCTCTGTTTTGATTGCAGGATGCAGTTTTTTCGAATCTATGTTGGTGATTAATGAAACGGGTTTGGTATTATAGGTAACAAAATCATTTTCCTTGGTAATGTTTAAGGCAATATCCTGTCTATTATTCCCAGTCAGTTTATAGCTGTTAAAATTGGGCAGTGAATCAACAGAAACTGTTAAATCACTGTTTAACACATAATCTTTTGGTAATTTAATGTTTATCAGATAATTTGTATAATCAACATACAAATCATCCATGTCCAAATTATTTTGAAGATGCCATTTTCCGTCGAAAACAGCCGGAATTAAATACCAATACCGTAAATTATAGTCAGTTTTGTTTACGCCATAATTTGTAAACTTATCATTGGGAATTTTTAAGGTGTACGTTGCAATTATTTTTATGGATTCTTTCGGTTTTAAAGATTGCTTTAAATTGATTTTTAAGATATCCGGATTTTGCTCGGTAATTTCCCAGGTAACAAGATCATAATTCACCGAGAAACTATTTATTTTAGCGCTTCCTCTGTGTTTTTCATTGGCAAAATGAAATGTTTTTGAATAATTTTCAATAAAACGGTTGGCCAATGGTGTGTTTTTATCCTTATAGGCATTTGCCCAGTTATGAAAATATACCGTATTTAATGTACTGTCTGATTTGTTGAAAAAATTGATTTCCTGCTGTATTTTAAGTTCATTTGTTTGCGTATTTAAAACAGCAAGAATGGTGGTAGTGTTTGTTTGGGAATTCATATAATTCCAACAAAGAATACCGGCTAAAAGCGTTAAAATTAGCTGTTTTTTCAAGGGTTTGCTTAAAAATTAGGGCTTAAACTGTATTTTTTATAGAAGTTGTTTATCACTTCCAAAACTTCATCTTCCGTGTCAACAATTGAAATTAAATTAAGATCTTCCAAACTGATGGCGCCTTCATTCACCAAAGTATTTTTGATCCAATCCATCAATCCCGACCAGTATTTTGTACCAACCAATACAATGGGAAATTTTCCGATTTTTTTTGTTTGAATCAAAGTGATTGCCTCAAAAAGTTCATCCATAGTTCCAAAACCTCCCGGCATCACCACAAATCCCTGGGAATATTTAATGAACATCACTTTGCGAACAAAAAAGTAATCGAAATCCAAACTTTTATCGGAGTCGATGTACGGATTGTCATGTTGCTCAAAAGGCAATTCAATATTTAAGCCAACCGAAGTTCCTTTACCGCGTCGTGCGCCTCTATTTCCTGCTTCCATAATTCCTGGACCGCCACCAGTCACAATACCGTATCCATGGGTAGTTAAATTATACGCAATATTTTCGGCCAGTTTATAATATTCATGGTCTTCTTTTGTGCGAGCAGAACCAAAAATAGTTACGCAAGGCCCAATTTTACTGAGTCGCTCAAAACCCTCAACAAACTCTGCCATAATTTTAAAAATGGCCCAAGAATCGTTGGTTTTAATTTCATTCCACGTTTTTTGCTTGAATTTTTCTCTTATTTGTCTGTCTTCATTTGTCATAATTACGCTGTAATTTCTTTATTATTTGATAAAATTCTGAATTTTCTATGAAAACCTGCGGGCTAATTTAATTCTTTTTTTAAGAATTTGGCCGTATAGCTTTTTTTATGTTGGCTAACTTCTTCCGGCGTTCCAAAACAAATTAGCTGCCCGCCCTTTTTTCCGCCTTCCATGCCAATGTCAATCACGTGGTCGGCAAGTTTTACAACATCTAAATTATGTTCTATAACGAGAATGGTATTGCCTTTATTTACCAATTTATTTAAAACTTCCATCAATACACGAATGTCTTCAAAATGGAGGCCGGTTGTGGGTTCATCTAAAATATAAAAAGTGTTGCCGGTGTCTTTTTTAGACAATTCCGAAGCCAATTTGATGCGTTGCGCTTCACCTCCGGATAAAGTGGTGGATTGCTGTCCCAGTTTGATGTAGCTTAGCCCAACATCTTGGATTGTTTTCAGTTTTCTGTGGATTTTGGGAATGAGTTCAAAAAATGAAGTCGCTTCTTCAATGGTCATATTCAACACATCGGAAATTGATTTTCCTTTGTATCTAATTTCCAGAGTTTCTCTGTTGAAGCGTTTTCCCTGGCAGGTTTCACATTCTACATGCACATCGGGCAAAAAATTCATTTCTATCACACGAACGCCGCCGCCTTCACAAGTTTCGCAACGTCCGTCTTTTACGTTGAATGAAAATCGGCCAGGTTTGTAACCTCTTATTGCCGCCTCGCTGGTTTTGGCGAATAAATCCCTGATTTCGCTAAAAACGCCGGTATAAGTGGCCGGATTTGAGCGTGGCGTTCTGCCGATTGGGGATTGGTCTATGGCAATTACCTTGTCAATATGTTCCAATCCTTCAATGGATTTGTAAGGCATCGGTTTTTTAACGCCGTTGTATATATGTTCGTTTAAAATGGGATATAATGTTTCGTTGATTAAGGTCGATTTTCCGCTGCCTGAAACGCCGGTCACGCAAATTAATTTACCTAAAGGAAACACTACAGTAATATTTTTTAAATTATTTCCGGTGGCGCCTTTTAACACAATTTTGTGTCCGTTTCCCGCTCTGCGTTTTTTAGGTACTTCAATGTTTTTGGTTCCGTTTAAATAATCGGCCGTTAATGTATGGTGTTGTTTTAGATCTTCATAAGTTCCTTCGCTCACAATTTCTCCACCATGAATACCAGCGCCCGGACCAATATCTAACACAAAATCGGCGTGCTGAATCATTTCTTTGTCGTGTTCAACCACAATTACCGAGTTCCCGATGTCACGTAAATTCAATAGTGAATTAATTAATTTTTGGTTGTCGCGTTGGTGCAATCCAATGCTCGGTTCGTCTAAAATATAAAGTACGCCAACCAGTTGCGAACCTATTTGGGTTGCCAAACGTATGCGCTGCGCTTCGCCGCCCGACAATGATTTTGAGCTTCGGTCGAGCGCTAAATAGTCCAAACCAACATCCAATAAAAACTGAATTCTGGTTCTGATTTCTTTTAGTATTTCTGAAGCAATTTTGATTTGTTTTTCGGTTAGTTTTTCTTCAATTTTTGCAAACCAATTCGCAAGTTCGGTTATGTCGAGCTGCGCCAAATCCGAAATATTTTTATCGTTGACCTTAAAATACAAGGCTTCTTTTTTTAGCCTTTTTCCATCGCAGGTTTCACAATTGATCTCGTCCATAAATTCTTTTGCCCATCGTTTTATGGAAGTCGAATCGCTTGTGCTGTATTGATTTTCGATGAAATGAATGATTCCTTCAAAATCAATTTCATACGTTCGGGTAATTCCTGCGGTTTTTGAAACAATGTCAAATTTTTCGCTTCCGCCATTTAAAATGATTTCTAAGGCTTCGCTCGGTATTTTTGAAATTGGATCACTTAATTGAAAATGATAGCGGTCGGCAATTAACTGAAGCTGCTTGAAAATCCAGCTGTTTTTTTGTTCGCCAATGGGTTTAATCCCGCCATTTTTGATGGAGATTTTATTGTCAGGTATTATTTTTTTGAGATTGACTTTATCGAGTTTTCCCAATCCGTTGCAAGTTTCACAAGCGCCTTTCGGGGAATTGAAAGAGAACGAATTTGGCTCAGGATTTGGGTAGGATATCCCAGTGGTTGGGCACATTAAATCGCTGCTGAAGTAACGCGGATTGTTGGTTTCATGTTCCAAAATCATCACCACATTGTCACCCGAATACAAGGCGGTCGCTATGCTTTCTTCCACTCTTTTTTCGGAAGCTTCGTTCACCGTTAAACGATCAATCACAATTTCAATATCGTGGGTTTTGTATCGGTCAAGACGCAAACCTTTGGTAATTTCCATGAGTTCGCCATCAACCCTGACACGCACAAAACCTTGTTTTGAAATTTGTTCGAAAAGTTCCCGGTAATGTCCTTTTCTCGATTTTACGATGGGCGCCAGAATCACTATTTTTTTGTCTTCAAATTCTTTTAAAATAAGTTCTTTTATCTGCACATCGGCATAACTCACCATTTTTTCGTTGGTGTTGTAGGAGTAGGCATCAGCAGCCCTTGCATACAGCAAACGCAAAAAATCGTAAATTTCTGTAATGGTTCCCACGGTTGAACGCGGACTTTTATTGGTTGTTTTTTGTTCAATGGAAATCACCGGTGAAAGTCCGTCAATTTTATCAACATCGGGACGTTCCAAACCACCTAAAAACTGCCGTGCATACGCCGAAAAAGTTTCAATATACCTGCGCTGGCCTTCAGCATAAATGGTGTCAAAAGCCAAAGACGATTTTCCGCTGCCGCTTAAACCGGTGATAACCACCAATTTTTCCCGGGGAATACGTACGTCAATATTTTTTAAATTATGGACTCGTGCGCCCAAAACTTCTATATATTCTGTGTGTTTTGTCATTGAATTTTTGGAAAGTTGCAAAGTTAAAAAAATGTAGTTACAATTTTGGCATACAGTCACATCTTTATTTTGAAAATTAGTATATTGCGTTAAATTTATAGGCTATGCGTTGGATAGATTCTTTGCGTCATTTTTTTGAAAAACACGGATTTGCGGTTTCCTCGCGATTTGCCGATAAATTAGGGATTGATGTATCCAATGTACGTATATTTTTTATTTATATTTCCTTTATCACCTTGGGTTTTTCCTTCGGTATTTACTTAACACTCGCTTTTTTATTGCGCTTAAAAGATATGATTTACACCAAGCGTAGATCTGTTTTTGATTTATAAACGATTATGGTATTTAAATCAAAATTATACATTTCAGTTACGTTGTTAATTATTGTTGTTACAATAGGCGTAACAGGTTTTATGGCTATATCAAATGAGACTTTTATAGATTCATTGTATATGACCGTCATAACCATGTCAACTGTAGGTTATGGCACGCTTCACGAATTAAATGAAAATGAAAAGATTTTCACCATATTTTTAATCATTTTAAGTATTGTTTTTTATGCTTATTCTGTTACGGCTTTAACAGAATATTTATTGAAGGAAAATTTTTACCAACATTTAAAACACAAAAAGGTGCAACAAAAAATCCAAAAATTAAAAGACCATACCATTGTATGTGGCTATGGCCGCAACGGAAAACAAGCTGTTATCAAATTAAGAAACTATAAAATGTCGTGCGTGGTTATTGAAAAAGACAAAGCACTGATTGAAGAACTGGAACAGGAAAATATTTTATATGTAGAAGGCGATGCAACCGATGATGAGGCATTGCAAAAAGCTGCAATTCAAAATGCAAAAAGTTTAATAACGGCACTGTCATCGGATGTCGATAACTTATTTGTGGTGCTTTCTGCCAGACAGTTGAATAAAAACATTACCATCATCAGTAGGTGTTCAAGCGAAT
Organism: Lutibacter sp.; assembly: GCA_030656195.1. Lineage (GTDB taxonomy): Bacteria > Bacteroidota > Bacteroidia > Flavobacteriales > Flavobacteriaceae > Lutibacter. The sequence continues at coordinate 1,200 of JAUSOJ010000104.1, read as the reverse complement.
CTTCAAGTAAAAAATTATTGATTGCCGGAGCTGATAAAATTATTATGCCCGATAAAATAGGAGGTATGCATATGGCTTCTTTATTGGTTACACCCAATTTGGTAGAATTTGTGGAAAAAATCACCATGATAGATGAAGGTTCCGCAAATTTAGAAGAAATTCCTGTGAATGGTTTACCCAAGGAATTTTTAAACAAAACCATCAGAGATTTAGATTTACGAAGAAGAACAGGCTGCTCTGTAATTGGTTTTAAAACTGCCGAGAATGAATATATTGTGAATCCGAAATCTGAAACCAAATTAACAGCTGATTATGATTTAATTGTGTTAGGCAGTCCCAATCAAATTATGAAATTAAGGGAAACGATATAATGTTAAAAAAGAGGCGTTTATAAAATAAAATGCAAGTTTAGGGTTAAAAATTTGTGGCAAGCTAATTTTTTTAGCATCTTGGAGGCATTTTAGCAAGATATTATAATCAACGAACCAACAAACAAATATGAATTCAAAATTATTAATACCTATACTTCTGCTATTTTCTGCGATAGCATTTTCTCAAAATCTTACAGTAAATGAAAATATCGTAAATCCATCCAGTTTAATTAATGATGGAATTCTTGAAGTGAAAGTTTATGGCGGCACACCTCCATATACTTATAAATGGAGCAAACAAAGCACTTCGTTAACTTCCAACAAAGCTTTCGGCTTGGTAGAAGGCGTTCCTTATACTGTTGTAATAACAGATTCTATAGGAAATACGGTCACCAAAAAATTTAAAGTTCCAATGCAAAATATTTCCGAGCGATTTAACGGAACTTTTACGCCGGTGGTAGACGCCATTGCCATGGTTTTGTTTTGGGATCCTTTTTCTGCAGTGGGAATTTATGATCCTAATGTATATGTTGAAAAAAAGAACATTCCTATACCTGGATGGAGTCCCGGCATTAAAGGAGCTTTTTTGATTAAAAAATGGATTGTTGAAGATGGTGCAAAAGTTAAGGAAGGCGATACCATTGCCATTATTTCAAGAGGAGGAAGCGAAATAGTTGGAAGGGCTTTTGTGGACGGCACTTTAAAACATTTGGCAAAAGAAGGCGGTTCTATTTACGACTCTGAAAAAAAGGGAGATGTTATTGAGGAAGGGGCACATAATTATGCCGCAGTTTACTATGATGAAAAAATTGCTTTATTGCATCCAAAT